>QLUN01000193.1 GCA_018725455.1 Chloroflexota bacterium | reverse complement strand
TCGAGGAGGTGCGTGGCCTCGTCGATCGAGGGTACTGCCTTGATCTCCCGGCGATGTCCAGCGTGGGCTATCGGGAGATTGGCCGCTTCCTCAACGGAGAGATAGATTTACCCCGCGCCATAGAGAGGGTTAAATATGAGACGCATCGCTTTGCCCGCCATCAATATGCCTGGTTTCGTCTGCGCGATGAGCGCATTCACTGGTTCGAACCGAATCAGGGGATAGCAAATCAGGTTCTAGATCTAATTGCAAGAACAGTGATGACTTGACCGATGTGATTATGTGATATAATAATATACATAAAGGCATATGGGGTATTGCCATGACAATGCAGCAATCGAATAAAGAGCGAATCAACGTTATTTTCCCCGAAGATGTTTTGAAGGAACTTAGAAGACTTGTTTCATCGAAACAACGTTCCCGGGTCATTGTAGAGGCAACGGCGGAGAGAAGTGAAATTGTCGCTTTAGTGAGTGCTCAGCAGCTCTGCCGAGACGGTGTTTGAGGGAGAATGGTGTAAATAACGGAGGAACAAATGATGAACGATGTGCTGACTTATCTGCAAACCCTGGCCCGTGAGACTCAAAAGCCTGAGGCCGAAGTGATGGCGATGGCCTTTCAATCCGGTGTCCGGCAATTGTGGCGAGAGCGGATGTTGGGCCGTTATCTTCGTGGCGAGATTGGTCGCGATAAAGCGGTTGAAGCAGTAGGCATTGACTGGGTAGAATTGGCTGAGCGTCAGCACGAGGCAATGATGGAGGATCTCGCTTGGGCACTCGGGAGGTAAATGTTGCCGTTGCCGACGCCGGCCCACTCCTTCACCTGAATGAAATCGGCTGCTTCTCGCTCTTGCGCTTCTTCGAGACCCTGCACATTCCAGACGCCGTGTGGTCAGAAACCGTCGGCCAAGTAAAGGCCCTCCCGGCTGACCTGCTGAGCTTGGGTAATGTTCAACAGCATACCTTGCCTCAAGAGGATGTTACTCGATTTATACGGAAAAACGGCCTGGAAAATCTGCACGCCGGTGAGCGTGAATGCCTGTATCTTTGCCAACGGGTAGAAACTTCCCTGCTGCTCACCGATGACCTGGCTGTGCGCGAAACAGCCAAGCGATTAGGAATCACGCCGGTAGGCTCAATCGGCATAATAAGCAAAGCCTACCAAGCAGGACATATCTCGTTAAGCGGCGCAGAGCAATACCTTGGTGATCTATATGATGTGAGCACTCTTTTCGTTACCCGAACAATTGTGGAACTGGCTATCGAGCGGCTACGGCAACACGCGAGAGATGATGGTTGAAGAAATATGACCAGGAGCAAATCTTATGCAAACCGCCAAACGAATTGAAAAACTACCGCCGTACCTTTTCGTGGGGATAGGCAAGAAGATCGCTGAGAAGCGTGCCCGCGGTGAGGATGTGATCAGCTTTGCCATGGGCGATCCCGACCTCCCCACCCCACCCCATGTCATCGAGCGTCTCTGCGAGGCGGCACACGACCCGGTCAACCATCGGTATCCGGAGATAGCCGGATTGCCCCCGTTGCGACGTGCCATTGCTGATTGGTACCAGCACCGATTTGGACTCACCTTAGACCCCGATAAGGAAGTGCTACCGCTCATCGGTTCCAAAGAGGGCATCGGCCACATGTCCTTCTGTCTCATTGACCCCGGGGACATCGCCCTGGTTCCCGATCCGAGCTATCCGGTCTACTCCATGAGCACCATACTCGCGGGTGGCGAGCCTTACTATCTGCCTCTCCTCGAGGAGAACAATTTCCTGCCCGATCTGGGAAAAATTCCCTCAGATGTCGCTGCTAATGCCAGGATTCTGTGGCTGAATTATCCCCACAATCCTACCTCCGCAGTGGCGGATCTCGATTTCTTCGAGCGAGCGGTTGCCTTCGCCAGGAAGCATGACCTGGCTGTCTGCCACGACGCCCCTTATACCGAGGTGGCTTTCGACGGTTACCGTCCGGTGAGCTTCCTGCAAGCGCCGGGGGCCAGGGACATCGGGGTTGAATTCCACTCCCTCTCCAAGAGCTACAACATGGCCGGCTGGCGCGTCGGGATGGCGGTGGGCAATGAAGAGGTGATCAATGCCCTGATGCGGATGAAGTCGAATCTCGATACCGGTATCCCCCTGGCTATCCAGCATGCCGCAATAGCGGCTTTTGTCGGACCTCAGGATTGCATCGCCGAGCACAATGCTATCTATCAACGGCGGCGAGATCTGGTGATTGAGACGCTGGGCAAGATTGGCATCGAGGCAAAACCGCCCAGGGCAAGCCTCTATATCTGGGCCCGAATCCCCGATGGCTATACCTCATCCGGGTTTGCCTCTAAACTTCTGGACGAGGTCGGGATCGTCGTCACGCCTGGACCGGGATACGGCGCCTGCGGTGAGGGCTACATCAGAATCTCCCTGACGACTCC
>QLUN01000192.1 GCA_018725455.1 Chloroflexota bacterium | reverse complement strand
CAGACACCTTCCCTCCCCGGCAGGCAAGCAGCTTGAGGCTGGCGCCATCCAGGGACAGGGAGAGAAGTTTTTTAGTCCATATTCGCATGATTCCTCTTTCTGCCTTGTTTTGCACCATATTGCTCGAAATCCGCTGATAAGGTCAAGGCAACAACTGTTCAATATCTGCCTGCCAAGCCCTCCAACAGCCGGGCCCCCAATCCAATCAGAGTAAGCCCCACAACTTCTCTTCGGGCTTCATCGTAGCGTAAAATGATTCCTTCGCCAATGTCCACACCCACAGCCGGCTGAGGTTCTCCAATAGAGAGATAAAGGACGTCCGCCTCCTCGTCATAGTCCCAGGTGATTGTCGTGGGTTTCCCCAGAATTCTTACCGCTTCCATATCGTTACCCTCCCTGCTGATGGCCGAGTTGTCAAATAAGCCGTCAAGATAAACCCCTCATCAGGACTGAGTTCTCGATATACCACTACCAGAAATTTGCGGGTCAATGGTGTCTCAGGGTAAAAACGGATAGCGAGCAATTCGCCGAAGTCACCCCGTTGAATCATATCTGGTTCTGACAGTGTTTCCAAGATACGTTCGCGCTGGTCAGCCATTTCTGGATGACGGTGCACGATATGTTGCCACCGCTCTTCAGTCAGGCGAACAGGAATGCCATTGCGTGAACGTACAATCAACATATCAGTCCTGCTTTACATTTGCATTCTGCATTTTGCACTGAGCCATCGCGCTTAGCGCGCGGTAACCACACCCCCTGACCCGGACGAGAAGGAACCCAAAAAGGTGGTGTTGGAAATCCCGATGATCGAATTAAACGCACCCGTAAAAAAGGATTCGGCTACAGGAAAGGCACCATCATCTCCAGCCTCATGCGCCAGAGACCCTCTTTTTCCTCGCGCGGCCTGATATCCATACTCTGTATCACAGGTACCGTGGGCGCACCGGCAAGCCCCTGGAGAAAACCGATCAGGGAATCCACCTCGCCCTCAACATCAAGGCTATGGCTTATGGCGGGATAGCTCCTCTCTTCCAGGACGGTAGAAATATACCTGAAGCTCCACCGGGTGATGACAAGATTATTTTGCCTTACCTGCCGACTGATCTGATCGGCAACACCCGCCGTTTCTTCCCTGCTGGGGAAGAGATCTCCGACATGAGCAAGGGTCTGCTCCAGACGCTGACGCAGGGCTTCAATGATGGCCTCTTTCTCGCCAGGGTCCAGCCCCTCAGGCAAGATCTCCTCTCTAATCTGAGATTCAATCTCGGACATCCTTTCCGCAACGATCCTGAGGCGCATCTCGGACGCCCTCAGCTCCGTTTGAAGCCTCGCCTCCTCCTCCTGCAGACCGGCATTCTCCTGGAAGAGGAAAAGCCCGATCGCCATCGCTGCTACCAGGAGTACTATAAGGGCTGTCTCCAAACGTAGAATCTGCCTGAGATCGGGCATCATTCCTCACCTATCCTGGCAACCAGAGAAAAAGAAACACCTATCTCGGTTATCTCTGAATCAAAGGAGACGATTCGAGAGATGGTGGGATCGGCCAGGAGCGCCTTGCGATAGCGAAGAAGCGCCACGTAATCAGGGGCGGTGCCACTGAGGGCCACCCCCATCCCCTGCACCCCTACGGAGGAGAGTTGCACCCCTAAGAGCCGCGAACGAAAAACGGCAAACGTAACCTGGTGCCACTCGGCTGGATTCACCCCCAGCTCCCTCCAGTCCCCTTGCCTCTGGTTCAGTAAAACCTGATGCTGCTCCTTCATCCCCCTTATCGTGGTGAGTAATTCCGCGGCTTCGTCCCTCTCGGCGGTTATCACCTCTAGTTCCGCTTCGATGGCCGATGCGTCTCTCCGGAGAGCCTCGATGGCGGCCTCGTGGGCTGACATTCTCTGATAAAGGCCGGGAACGAATGAGGCCACCGCGATTATCATCAGGAGAAGCAGCAGGTAAATTGCGAGCTTCCGTCTCGGGACGGTCGCCCTGCGGTATTCCGGGGGTATAAGGTTGAAGCTCGGAATCCCCCGATAGTAGCTCTCCCAGGCAGGCGATTGCTTCTCCCACGACGGGGCCCCCGACGCAGTCAGGAGGTCGGGATTGGGCACCTGACGATAATTTTCCCTCTGTTTCATTTACCCATTACCCATTACCTATCCTATCTGCGGCACTACGGCATACATGGCCGACATTATGGCCACAGCGATAAATCCGACTACTATGCCTATCAATATGATGACTGTCGGCTCGATCATGTCGGTGGCCCTGGCTATCACCCTATCAGTTTCCTGCTCGTAAAAGGTGGCAAGCCCAGCGAGGTTGTTTCTCAGAGCCCCGGTTTCCTCCCCGATGCCCACCGTCTGCGAGAACAGTGGGGGAAAGACCCTCTGCCGCCGGATCGCCGTCTCAAATCCCGCACCAGTCAACGTCTCTCGATAAACATCACC
>QLUN01000191.1 GCA_018725455.1 Chloroflexota bacterium | reverse complement strand
GAATGAAGTTCGAGGACCAGTGGTTGACCTGTTGCGATTGCGAGAAGCCGTTCATCTTCTCAGCAGGGGAGATGGCGTTCTTCTGGAGCAAAGGCTTAACCCAACCCAAGCGGTGCAAGGAATGCAGGGAGAGGCGCCGACTTACGTTGGTGCAGGCAGGACAGGGGGTGAGTTATGAAAGTAACTGACTTCCTGGCACGACTTGAGCGAGTTAAACCTGCTGGCGCAAACCAGTGGACAGCGTTATGTCCTGGCCACGATGATCAGCATCCTTCGCTAAGCATCACAGAGGCTGACGGCAAGATTCTGCTCAAATGCTTTGCGGGGTGTGATCTAGTGGACATACTTAAGCCCCTGAGGCTGGAGCAGAAAGACCTTTTCTTTGATGGGCATCAGGGTAAGGGTATGGGGGGGTATACTAACGTTGGTAAAGCCTGTCAACGTGTCAACACCCCCCCAAATCGTATTCAGAAACAGTTGACACCCCCCATGTCCACCCCTGTCAACAGTGTCAACACCAGGTCCATATCAGAAGCCAAGCGTTTGCCGGCAGACTTCTTGAAAGGTCTGGGGATAAGTGACTGTAAATATGGTGGGCAGCCTTCTATCAGAATCCCTTACTATTCAGAGGCCGGGGAAGAGGTTGCCGTCCGCTTCCGCCTGGCGTTGTCTGGAGATTCCCGCTTCAAGTGGCGAAAGGGCGATCATGCTATGCCCTACGGGTTGGATAGGCTAACCCAAGCAAAGAGAGCTGGCTGGATTCTAATCGTCGAAGGTGAATCAGATGCCTGGACGTGCTGGCACCATGGCATACCGGCCATCGGGATCCCGGGGAAGAGCACATGGCGGGCTGAGTGGGGCGAATACCTGAAAGGTCTTGAAGTTTATGTTTGGCAAGAACCAGCAGCTGAAGACTTTGTCTTGCGGGTGCTGAAGAGTGCTCCCGAACTGCGGTTTATTCGGGCAACAGACGACATAAAAGACATAAGCGAGGCGCACATCCAGGGTCATGATATCCCAGCGCTAATAGAGGAATTGAAGGCCAGATCGGAATCAACAGCGGAACTGAAGATCCGACACGATAACAAACGCCTGTCGAATCTCTACGATGAAGCGAAAGGAGTGATCGAGGCTGACGACCCTCTTGAGTTGGTGAAAAGCGCACTCCGGGGGCTTGGCTACGGGGGTGACTTGAAGCCTGCCCTGATAACCTACCTGGCGGCAACTTCCAGGCTGTTAGCGATGCCTGACGGTGCTATGCCAGTGCACTTGCTGCTTACCGGCCTTTCTTCTTCTGGCAAATCCTACACGCTAATTGTAGTGAAACGGCTGCTACCCGAAGAGGCTTACTATACCATCAAGGCCGGCTCCCCACGCACTATTATTTACGGGGATTTTGACCTTGAACACCGTGTGTTAGAATTCGGTGAAGCCGACTCCCTCCCGGCGGGTGAAGACAACCCGGCAGCAAGTGCGGTCAGGAATCTCCTCCAGGATCACTCCCTGAACTATGAGGTCACTATAAGAGACAAGGAAACTGGGAACTATACTGTCCGGAAGATAGATAAGCCCGGACCTACGGTGCTGATAACAACCAGCACCAGGTCACTTGGCGACCAGTTGATGACCAGGCTCTTCACCCTGGAGATTAGCGATAGTAAAGAGCAAATCGGTGCCGCACTTGAAACACAAGCGAGGTTAGAGCTTGAAGGCCTGCAACCCCTGGACGGTGCGCTAGTGGCTTTTCAGGGCTACCTCCAATTGAAAGCACCCGTAAAGGTAGTAGTACCGTTTGCTATTGAGCTGGGGGTAGCCATGGGCAAGATGGCTTCCTCACCCCGTATATTGCGGGACTTCGCACGTCTTATGAGTCTGATCAAGTCTGTGGCCACCCTTCGCCATCATCACCGCCAGATCGACGGTGAGGGGCGCATTGTAGCCACGCTGGCAGATTATGATACAGTGCGAGAGCTGGTGAATGATATGTATGTGGACTCTAGCACCGGCGTTACGAGTGAGGTTCGGAAGCTAATCGACGCTGTGGGGAAGCTAGGCGCAAAGGGTGAGCGAATCACTAATACCAAGCTGGCGAAACACCTGGGTATAGGCATAAAACAAGCGTCCAGGCGGGCCGGGAAGGCGCTCAAACAGGATTGGCTTATCAATCAGGAGAAACGCAAATATCACCCGGCTGATTATGCTCCCGGGGAACCTGTACCAGAGGTTGAAGGTTTGCCGATACTGGTTGACACAGCTGACATAGCTGACATAGCTGACAATAAGGCTGTCAACGCTTTTAGCTTCAAAAACGGGACAGTTGACACGTTGACACCTATTACCGATGATGGCGCACCCCCCAATATACCCTGCGTCAAAGGCCTGGGCATCTGTATTCTCCGGACAGATGACAGCAAGCTGTTTCAATGCGCCGAGAACCCGGGGAAGTGT
>QLUN01000190.1 GCA_018725455.1 Chloroflexota bacterium | reverse complement strand
ATGTAGAATGGCTTTGTTCTCTCATGATTTCCTCCTGGGTTTTGGGTTTCCATACCCCAAGTTATATCAGAGAGGAAGTGTGCTTGTCAACCCAAAAGAGCTCTATGCCCTTAAGATATTATTGTGGTCGCGCGCCCTCGTTGTGCAACACGCCCTAGATATAGACGGGGATGGTATTCCTAATATAGATGACCGTTTCCCCACGATACACAACACTTACATCCACATCGGGGGAGTGGCTCTCTTCGTCGGCCTGCTAGGCACTGCCTTAGTGGTCAGCCGAAACAGGAGAAGGAAGAGGGAATTTGAAAGAGAGCGCAAGAGGCGTATAGAGAGAGAAAAATCCGAGATAATCGGCATGATAGAGGAGACGCTCAGAAAATAGGGGGCAGGGCCTGGGCTGGGAGGATAAGTTCCGTCCGAAGTTAACTTCCGCCGATTTCGCAAAGCCGGAAGGTGAGGGAGACATCATGCCAAGAAAATATCCGTTCACCCCTATCCTCGGCTGGTCGGTCAGCCGCTATGAGAAGTTCGACCTGTGCAAGAGGTGGTACTACTACGATTATTATGCCAGGAAGCATGATGAAGATGTTTCGCCGCAAGATCTGACGTTTCTGAGGTCGCTGACCAGCGCATCCCTGGAAATCGGCAATGCGGTGCACGATACCATTGCTACGCTGTTGCACCGGCTGAAAAAGAGTATCTCCCCCATAGATACCGAACAGGTCTTGAGCTATAGTTCTTCCCTGGTGGATCGGGCAATGGAGAGCAAGATTTTCCTGGAGGTTTACTACGGGCAGCGAGAGACAATCGATGGCGCCGATCTCAAAGACAGGGTCGGGAGCTGTCTGAAAAACTTCTTCGGGAGCCGGTGGTACGAATGGCTGACCGGGGAGGCCATTCCGAGCAGGAGTAGTTGGATCATCGAACCAGGGGACTACGGGGAGATGCGCATCAATGGGCTGAAGGCATATTGTAAGGTGGATTTCCTCTTCCCCACCACTGAAGGCAATCTATGCATACTGGATTGGAAAACAGGCAAGGTGGATCACCCAAGACACCGTCGGCAGATGATGGGATATGTTCTGTATGCCAGGGACATCTGCAACGTCGCTGCGGATGAGGTGAAGGCGGTCATCATTTATCTGAGCGAGCCCAACGAAGATCTGGAAAGCAGCTTCAGCGAGGGTGAGTTGAGTGAATTCGCCGGGCAGGTTGCGAAAGAGACCCAGGAGATGTACCGCTACTGTGAGGATATAGAGGAGAATATCCCCAGGCCCAAGAGATTCTTTCCGAAGCAGGTAGGGCGGCTTTGCGCCTACTGCAATTACCGGGAGTTCTGCGAGAGTGAGCCGGAGGAAAAGAGGGCAGTGACATGTCCCTGATTGTGCAAAAATATGGCGGCAGCTCGGTTGCTGACGCCCACAGGATCAAGAATGTTGCTCGAAGAGTGATTCGTACCAGCACCTTGCTCACTATGGATCTGCGCTCGATGGGACAAAAAACAATCAGCCTCACCGGCGCCCAGGCAGGAATCCGAACCGACTCGACTTACAGCAAAGCCCGGATCACTGGCATATCTCCGAAGCGTATCAGCCGAGAGCTTGAGAAAGGCCAAATTGTGATCGTTACCGGGTTCCAGGGGATCAGCGATGAACTGGACATAACTACCCTGGGCCGCGGCGGATCCGATACTACGGCGGTAGCTCTGGCAATAAGCCTTGCCGCGGATAGGTGCGAGATCTATACCGATGTCGATGGCGTCTACATCACCGATCCCCGGATTGTGACTCAGGCACGAAAGCTAGAAGAGATCGGCTACGAGGAGATGCTGGAGATGGCATCCGTCGGGGCAAGAGTGATGCACCCCCGGGCAGTGGAGCTCGGTTGGGTCTACGGGATGCCGATCATGGTGGCCTCCTCGTTCAACGATAGCCCGGGCACTCTAATTCACGGAGGTGTTCCCATGGAAAACAGAAACAAGGTTAGCGGCATTGCCCATGATTTCAATATGGCCAAGGTGACTGTGATCGGTGTACCCGATAAACCGGGGATCGCCAGCGCTATCTTTGAGTCATTAGCTAGGGCAAATATCAGCGTGGACACCATCGTCCAGAATGCCAGTATCAACCGCATCACCGATCTCACCTTTACCGTGGCAAAGAGCGACCTGAACAAGACCATGGAAGTGATCAAGCCGGTGGCCTAGTCGATCGGGGCCCGGAATTGCACCAGCGATGCGACGCTTGGCAAGGTGAGCATCGTTGGGGCGGGAATGCAGACTGCCCCCGGATATGCGGCCCGGATGTTCAAGGCCCTTGCCGAGAATGAGATCAATATTGAGCTGATAGCTACCTCGGAGATCAGGATCACCTGCATCATTGATGGGGAAAAGATTCCCCAGGCCGTACAAGCCCTTCACCGGGCGTTTGAGGGGTATATCTGATATA
>QLUN01000019.1 GCA_018725455.1 Chloroflexota bacterium | reverse complement strand
CAAGTTCCCTGGCTTTCTTGAGGGCACGCAGGGTATCGAGGGTCTCGCCCGACTGGGTGATGCCCCACACCCAGGTCTTCTCCAGCGCCATTTGGTGATAGTTAAACTCAGAGGCCACCTTCACCCTCACCGGAAGATGACAGAGCTTGCTGATAACGTATTCAGCGATCAAGGCAGCATGACACGAGGTTCCGCAGGCCACCAGGAGGATATTCTCCAGACCCTCTTCATGGCGAATATTTAAGCTTACAGTGCGCTCGATAAGCGAGATGTGGCCTCTAAGGGTGTTTTCGATGGATTTGGGCTGCTCGTGGATCTCCTTAAGCATGAAGTGCTCATACCCGCCTTTCTGAGCCTCCTCCGGGCTCCAGGGAACTATCTCCTCCTCTCGCTGCACCGGTCGATAGTCTAGGGTCTGGAGTCTGGAGACGCTTCGCTCTGGAGTCCCCCTCCCCGACTCTCGACTCGTGATGCTGATGCTCTCGTCCGATACGAGGGCGATATCGCCGTCTTCGAGATAGATTACCCTGTCGGTATAATCCAACACTACCGTCACATCCGAGGCTACAAAATTCTCCCGGTCTCCTACACCGATTATGAGCGGACTTTCCCTCTGGGCGGCAATAAGCTCCTTATGCCCCGCTGCCAGCACGACAATGGCGTAGGTGCCCCTTACATCTGCCAGAGCTCTGGCTACTGCTTCCTCCAGATCTCCGCCATAGTATCTCTCGATCAGATGGGGAATGACCTCGGTGTCGGTCTCGGAGCTGAAACGATGACCTTCTCGGGTTAGATCGTCCCTGAGAGTCTGGAAGTTCTCGATCACCCCGTTATGCACCACGGCGATCCTGCCGCTGCAATCGAGGTGAGGATGAGCATTAGACGTGGATACCTCACCATGAGTGGCCCACCGAGTATGGCCGATTCCCACCCGCCCTTGAATTTGAGGGAGGCTCTTCTCCAAATCGCCCACCCGGCCAATGTCCTTATATACCTTAATAGTCGCTAGTCGATTGTCCTGGGGGCGGGGGACTGCCGACTGCTGACTGCTGACAGCCGAGACCGCAATGCCGCAGGAGTCGTAACCGCGGTACCCCAACCTCTTAAGCGATTTCAGCAGGATCGGCTGGCACTCCTTATAGCCGGCGTAGGCAATAATACCACACATGGCTACACCACCAGGCCACCATCAGGAATGTTCTCGCTTATCACCTTCATCGCCTTTATCCGGCAATGATTGCCGATGATCGCGCCCGGCTGGATGATCGTACTATCCCCAATCTCGGAGTAACTTCCGATGATAGCTCCCATCTTCACCTGATGGTATTCACCCTCGATCATCATGGCAGCTTCACCGCTGCGAGCGGCGAAATGGCTCCGGATGATTGTCCCGGGGGCGATAATGGAGTCTTGAATAGAGGAGCCTGGCCCAATGAGCACATTGTTGCCGATGATGGTATTCCTTACTATGCTGAATGGAGAGATAACCGCGCCATTTCCTACGCTGGTAGAGGGGAAGATACACACGCTGGGCCCGATCTCGCAGTCGTCACCGATTACGGCCGGTCCTACGATGTAGCAGTTTGATCTGATGATGGTTCCATCCCCTATTGAGACCAGCCCCTTTACTACCGCACCTTCCTCTATGTTGCCCCCCAATCTGGGGGAGATTCTGCTCAAGATAAGGTTGTTTAACTTCAAGATATCCCAGGGGTACACCGCATCCAACCAGGTCCCGTCCGTTTCCAGGGCAAGGATATCGCGGCCCTCAGCGATCATTCTTTGGATAACCGCTGTCAACTTGACCTCATCATCGAGAAAATCGAAAACCTCTCTGTTGAAGGCGTATATCCCGGTATTTACCTGATTGCTGATCTTCTCCAGCGGCTTTTCGATGACCTCCCTGACCAGGCCATCCTGCACGATTACCACCCCGTATTTCGATACATCCTCTTGTGTCCTTATCAGCATGGTATTCGACCGGACATTCACCAGTGGCCTAATGGTACCGGGCTCGATGATGTTGTCGCCGGCGACAAGGAGGAACCTCTCATCGGCCAAATCCCTGGCTTGCCTCAAGGCATGGGCAGTGCCGAGCTGCTGAGGCTGAATGGCATAGCCGATCTCTACGCCGAACCCTTGCCCCGAGGAAAAATAGTCCTGGACTTGCTCCCTCCGATAGCCGATAACCATCACTATGCGGCGGATGCCGCTCTGGGCTAGAGCCTCGACAACATACTGCAGAACGGGCTTGCCCGCTATCGGCAACATCACCTTGGGTAGCAGTCTGGTAAACGGCTTCAGCCTTTGGCCTTCACCAGCAGCAAGAATGATCGCCTGAGTTATTCTTCCCACTTTCGTCTCCGTTCAACACGTAAACTCGCCAACATTTAGAATATCCTTGCTCCAGGCCTGATCACCCCTCTGGCCACCGCCCCTGGTCCAATGATACTGTCATTTCCAATGCTGCAGCCAACATTGAGGCAGGAGTTGATCCCGGTCTGCACTCCATCCCCGACTATCGCCCCCAGCTTGCGTCGGCCGGTGTCAATGCCACCCACCGCTATATTCTTCCTATCCAGCCTCAAATTAGCCACCTTAGTGCCCGCGCCGAGGTTGCAGTTCTCCCCGATAATGCTATCACCGACGTAATTGTGGTGGGGAATCTTACTGCCACTCATGATAATGGAGTTCTTCACCTCCACTGCGGTGCCGATGTGGCAGCGATCTCCGATGGATGTGCCGGGGCGAATATAGCAATTCGGACCTATCTGACAATCATCCCCAATGACCACCGGCCCTTCAATGTAAGATCCCGATCTGATCACGGTCCCCTTTCCAACGGAGATAGAACCCCTCAAAACCACATTCTCCTCTATCTCACCGTGATTCTCCGGCTCGATATTGGTCAACAGCTCTTCGTTCGCCCGAAGCAAATCCCAGGGGTAACTGATATTGATCCAGGAAGCAATCATCTCATAGGAGAGTGGAATTCCCCACTCTATCAGCAATTGCAGGGAATCGGTCAGTTCATATTCACCACGGGATGATTTGTGGGTGGCAGAGATGGCGGGGAATATTTCCGGAGTGAGCAGATATATGCCGGCGTTGACCAGCTTTGTGGGAGGGTGCTCCACTTTCTCGTGGATTTGTATTACCTTGCCTCCCGCTACCTCCACGACGCCCATATCCGTAGTATTCTCTAACTCCACCAGCCCTATGGTGTTCACATCCCGGCCGATTATCTGGCGCATATCCGCTCTGCTGATTATAGCATCACCATTTGCCAAAAGGAAACTACCATCAATCAAGCCACTCAATGTCCTCAGCGCATCGGCGGTACCCAATTGCTTTCGCTGGGTCACATAATCGATGTTCACCCCCCAGCGCTCGCCGTGGCCGAAATGATCCCGTATCGCTTCATCGCGATAGCCGACGACGAAAATAAAGTCTCTTATGCTGGCCTCTTTAGTTTCCAGAACCAGATGTTCCAATATAGGTCTGCCTGCCAGGGGCACCATGACCTTAGGTCGGGTATAAGTGAGAGGATGCATCCTCTTCCCCTCGCCGGCGGCCAGGATAACTGCCTTCATTTCAAATTCCCGATGGCGTCATTTGCACATCGCTATGCGCCCATTTTTTCTTAGTATAACGGTTTTACTTGCGGAAATCCACCTTTAACTTTCTGTCAACCCCCGAATATCCTAACTATCCGGAGTTCGGGATAAGGAAAGCTTGAGTCCCTCCCGAGGGGTGTAGTATAATCCCAGATAATGTATGAACGACTATTTGGTCTTTAAAACCACTATCTAAAGTGTCTCCTTTCAGCTACAATAGTAGCAGAGAATGAGTTGCACCAACAGGGAGAAAGAGCTTTCACCCCCTGCTTTGCTTTATTGGCGAAACGAGGGACTTTTTGTGGGGTAAATTCCGCCCGGGCAATAGGTATACTGCCCAAGGGGCGATAGGATTTCTGAAAGAGTGCCTCAAAAGGCTTCCTCTTGGGGTCAAAAATCACCTTCAAAAAGGTGGGCAGGAGGCTCCAGGAGCTCGCCAGCGGGCCTTCGTGCATAATTTGGGATTATTATAGTGCGGAGACCGAGATCCCGGCGGATCTCAATCTGGAATGGAGGCATCAGACATGGGTATAGAGGAGGAGATATTGAACTCCAGCAAGACCGTCGCCGTGGTGGGGCTTTCGCCCAGAATGGAGCGGCCAAGCTTCGCCGTCGCAAGCTACTTGAAAGAGCATGGCTTCAGGATAATACCGGTAAATCCTACCGCTGAAGAGATCCTGGGTGAGAGGAGCTACCCTGATCTTTCTTCCATTCCGGGGAGGGTAGACGTCGTAGATATCTTCCGCCGCTCTGAGGAGGTGCTTCCTATCGTGGAGGAGGCGATCAAAATAGGGGCAAAGTCGATCTGGATGCAAGAGGGAGTGGTAAACGAGGAAGCGGCCGGCCGCGCCAGAGATGCCGGACTCCTGGTGATCATGGACAGATGCATGCTTAAGGAGCACCGGAGGCTCAAGCAGCGGTAGCCGCAGGCTTTTATGCCTGCACAAGAAAGTAGAGAATAAAGAGGGATTAAGAATCGTGCCGAAGGTGGTGGTGGCCATGAGCGGGGGGGTGGACTCCTCTGTCGCCGCTGCCCTGCTAAAGGAACAGGGCTATCAGGTTATCGGGGTAACCATGCAAGTCTGGCCCTCTGGGGGGTCAGCGGATGAAAGATTCGGCGGCTGCTGCGGCATTGGTGCGATAGCCGATGCCCAGAGGGTTGCTCAAGAGCTCGATATCCCTCACTATGTGATGAACTTCAGAGAGGTTTTCGCCCAGAAAGTAATCGCTGATTTCTGTCGAGAGTATAGTCAAGGGAGAACTCCCAATCCCTGCATCCGGTGTAATCAGCATGTCAAGTTCGGCGCGCTGCTCCAGCGGGCAAATGAATTGGGGGCTGATTTTCTGGCTACCGGCCATTATGCCCGGATTGAGCAGGTCAAGGACAGATATGTTCTGCGGAAGGGTATAGATTCGACTAAAGACCAGTCATACGCCCTCTACACCATGACCCAGGGTCAACTGGAACATACCCTGATGCCGATGGGAAATCTCACCAAGCAGAGGGTGCGACAGATTGCCCGGGATTTGAAGCTGGCGGTAGCAGGCAAGTCGGAGAGCCAGGAGATTTGCTTCATTCCGGATAACAATTACCGCAGGTTCCTTGAGGAGCATATGCCGCAGAGGGCTAGATCGGGGCCCGTCACTGATCGGGAGGGTAACATCCTGGGTGGGCACCGCGGCATTATTCATTACACCGTTGGGCAGCGCCGGGGACTGGGTATTTCGGCCGGAGAGCCTCTCTATGTGCTGGTGATCGATTCGGACAGGAATGCGGTCGTCGTTGGGTCGAGGGGTGAGGTTTTTGGAAGTGAGCTCGTGGCCGCTGAGGTGAATTGGACCTCCATTGAAAAGCCAACACGGCCCATTGCAGTCGAAGCCAAAATAAGGTATCTTCATAAGCAGGCGGTAGCCTTAGTGGCCCCGATGGGGAATGGCGAAGCTCATGTAAGATTCGAGCAGCCCCAGATGGCGATCGCCCCGGGGCAGGCGGTCGTCTTCTACCAGGGGGATGTGGTAGTGGGTGGGGGAACGATCGAGCAGACGGAGAGGAAAAGTGATGGCCAGGATAATTGCGGTCTGCCGCAGCGATGCGAAGGGCACCAAGAAGGAACCCGTTGATGAGGGGACCCTCAAGGAAGGATTTGGCCTCCTCGGTGATGCCCATGCTGACTCTGCTGGACATCGGCAGGTGAGTCTGCTGGCGGTGGAAAGCATCGAAAAGATGCGCGCTCTGGGGCTCAACCTCAAACCAGGTGATTTCGCCGAGAACCTGACCACTGAGGGGATTGATCTGCTGTCCCTGGCACCGGGAACGAGAATCACCATCGGAGATGAGATTGTTCTGGAGATCAGTCAGATTGGGAAGGAGTGCCACACCGGCTGTGCGATCTTCAAACAGGTCGGCAAGTGCATCATGCCCAAGGAGGGAGTATTTGCCAGGGTTATCCGCGGCGGATTGGTGAAGGTGGATGACCGGGTAATGCAGGACCGGTTAAATGATGGACGGGTTCACTGAACGGAGAGGCCTCCAACAAAGTAAGCCTTCAGCAGGGAAGAGGAGAGGAATGCCCGAGGAAACCGAAACGGTATCTATATTGCGAATAACCGAGCAAGATGGCACTGAGATGGAGGATGTGGTGGTCAGGGAGTTTCCGCTGACCATCATCTTGAACAATCAGGAATTGGTGACGCTCCTCTGTTCGCCGACAAACCTGAAATACCTGGCGCTCGGATTCCTCGCTTCCGAAGGCTTCATAAGAGCCCGGGAGGAAGTCAAGAGCATACTCCTTGATGATCGGCGGGGAGTGGCGCGAGTGCAGACTGAGGGAAATCCCGACATCGCTGGAGACCTCATCTTCAAGCGATTCATCACCTCCGGTTGTGGGAGGGGCGCTGCCTTCTATTCGGTCGCCGATGCTGCAAATCGAGTTGTCAGGGGTCAGGGGTCGGGGATCGGGGATACTGATCCCTCTAAACTGACCCGCGATCCCTGCATATCAGCCTCCCAGGTCTTCACCATGATGAGGGAATTCCAGCGTCGGTCCGAGGTCTTCAAGAACACCGGTGGGGTTCACAGCGCTGCACTGACCGACGGTGAGCGCCTCCTCATCTTCGCCGATGATATTGGCAGGCACAATGCCATAGACAAGATATTTGGCGAGTGCCTCTGGGAGAATATCCCAACCGAGAATCGAGTGATCGTCACCAGCGGTAGGATATCCTCGGAAATATTATTCAAGGTAGCAAAACGGGACATTCCCATAATTATCTCCCGAGCCGCTCCCACGGACCTGGCGGTGCGCACCGCCTCGGATCTGGGGATAACCCTCATCGGGTTCGCTCGGGGAAAAAGGATGAACGTCTATGCCAATAGCTGGAGGGTATCCGAAAGTTTAGCGAGTAGGAAGTAGTAGGTATCGTGTAGCCTCCCTACCCCCTACACGCTATGTGCTACACGCTAAAGGAGGCAGATGTGATCGAGAGCGATAGGGACTTACAGTTGATCGAGAGGATTCTGGAACTGAAGAGGAGGCGAAATGCCATCATATTGGCGCACAACTACCAGCTTGGTGAGGTTCAAGATATAGCTGATTTCGTGGGAGACTCACTGGAACTCAGCCAGAAAGCAGCCCGGACCGACAGCGAGGTGATCGTTTTTTGTGGGGTTCATTTCATGGCCGAGACCGCCTCCATCCTTTGCCCGGAAAAGAGGGTCTTGCTGCCGGATATCCATGCCGGCTGCCCGATGGCAGACATGATCACCGCCGACCAGTTGCACCGGAAGAAAGGGGAGCATCCGAATGCCCGCGTTGTCTGTTACGTAAATACTACCGCGGAGGTTAAGGCGGAGAGTGATGTCTGCTGCACTTCAGCCAACGCGGTCCGGATCGTAGAAGGTCTGAATGATGCGGAGGAGATCATCTTCGTCCCGGACCAGTACCTGGGCCATTACATCATGACCAGAGCGGGGAGGGAGATGATACTCTGGCCGGGTTACTGCCCGACTCATGTCAGGATACTATCCCAAGACATCATCAGGTTGCGAGATGAGTACCCACGCGCAAAGGTGGTGGTTCACCCGGAATGCCGGCCCGAGGTAATTGCCCTTGCCGATGAGGCCACGAGCACCAGCGGGATCTGCCGCTATGCCAGAAGGGATGAGGTTCAGCAGTTGATTGTAGGGACGGAGATGGGGATAATACATCGGTTGCGGAAAGAGAATCCGGGCAAGAGATTCATCCCCATCTCAAAGCAGGCCATCTGTCCCAATATGAAGCTCATTACCCTGGAGAAGATTCTGTGGTCACTGCAGGAGATGGCTCCCGAGGTAAAGGTTCCGGAGGAGATTCGACTTCGTGCCAAAGCCGCTGTGGACCGGATGCTGGAATTCGGATATAGTTCCATTCACCGTGGAAGTCATGCCGAGTGATTTGAAGCCTTTTCATTTCGTGGTCATTATACCATGTTGAGTGGTTACCTCAAAATGGCGAACAATCGGCTTCTATCCGGCGCGGAATCAACGATGAGCGCAAACGAATCGCTTCCTTGCATTTTGCCCCATTTTGACTTAAAGTAGGTGTTGGGCACCCGATCAATATACGGAGAAGGAATTTGATGGGCAGTGTTGCCGACCAGTTGAAGGAGCTGGAGGAAAGACAGGAGAAGGAGAAAGCTCTAGGCGGGCCGGAGCGAATTAAGAAGCAGCATGACTCGGGGAAATTGACCGCCCGAGAAAGGCTGGATATCCTTTTCGATCGCGGCAGTTTCCATGAGCTCGGCCTTTTTGTCCGCCATCGGGGGACCATGTTTGGAATGGATAAAACCGTTGTCCCGGCAGAGGGCGTAGTGACCGGATACGGGTTGGTTAACGGCCGGCAGGTGTGCGCCTTTTCCCAGGATTTCACCTCGATGGGGGGCACCTTGGGAGAGATGCACGCGCAGAAGATATGCAAGGTCATGGATCTGGCGATGCGCACCGGCGTTCCCCTTATAGGCTTCAACGACTCCGGTGGGGCACGAATTCAGGAAGGGGTTGACGCCCTCCACGGGTATGGTCAGATATTCTTCCGCAATTCCTGTGCCTCCGGCGTCATCCCCCAGATTTCGGCAATCATGGGCCCCACTGCCGGTGGTGCGGTCTACTCGCCGGCGATGACCGACTGGGTATTCATGGTCAAGAAAACCAGCTATATGTTCATCACCGGGCCGGCGGTCATCAGGGAGGTTACCGGCGAAGAGATCTCGTTCGAGGAGTTGGGGGGGGCGATGGCTCATGCCACTAAGAGTGGAGTGGCTCACTTCGCTTGCGAGGATGATGCACAGGCTATCCAGATGATCAGGGAGCTCTTGAGCTACCTGCCTTCTAACAATATGGAAGACCCCCCGCTTGTGGAAACTGGTGATGACCCCGATCGTATGCTTTCCGCTCTCGATACCATAATCCCAGATGATCCCCGACGAGCCTATGATATGCGAGAGGTTATCTGCTCCATTGTGGATAATGGCGTGATTCTGGAGCCTCATTACTACTATGCCCAGAATATGATCGTCTGCTTTGCCCGCCTCGCCGGCAGGACGGTGGGGATTATTGCCAATCAACCGATGCATCTGGCGGGCTGTCTCGATGTCAACGCCTCCGACAAAGCGACGCGCTTCATCAGGTTCTGCGATGCCTTCAATATTCCCTTGCTGACCATCGCCGATGTTCCGGGTTACCTCCCGGGCGCAGATCAGGAATGGGCCGGGATCATCCGACACGGAGCCAAGCTCCTCTGGTGCTATTCTGAGGCCACGGTTCCCAAGATTACGCTCATAACCCGCAAGGATTACGGCGGCTCATATCTTGCGATGTGCAGTCGCGATCTCGGCGCTGACTTTGTCTTTGCCTGGCCTACCGCAGAGATCGCCGTCATGGGAGCAGAGGGCGCTGCGCCAATAATTCATAAGAAGGACATAGAGAAAGCCAGCGATCCGGAAGGAGCACGACAAGAGAAACTGAGGGAATACCGTGATCTGCTATACAATCCTTATATTGCCGCCTCGCGGGGATATGTTGATGAGGTGATCCTGCCCCGGGACAGCCGTCGCATCATAACCAGCGCCTTCGAGCTACTCTCGACCAAGCGGGAAGTGAGGCCACCAAAGAAGCACGGAAATATTCCGGTGTGAGGACGGTGATTAGTGATTAGTTCGACAATGTTAAATTGAATCTGAAGAGGTGTAAAAAAACGGGCATTTTCTGAATCTGAAAAGGGCTAATTTAACATTGTCAAGTTAGTCACCAGTTACCAATCACCAATCACTGAGAGAATGAGAGACAGGAAAAAGATAGCGGCGATTATGGCTGCCATAGACGCCTATCTCCTGGCAGTCGGCAGTCGACAGTCGGCAGTCCCGGGGGCGGGGGACTATCGACTGAGGACTATCGACCATCGACCGAGTTTAGAGGTGAGTTTCTGGCGAGTTTCCGGACGCCAGGAGATAATGCAAATGCGGGCCTTGTGGCAGCGGAGGTTAGTGGGTAGTAGGTAGCGTGTAGCCTCTCTACCCCCCCTACTCGCTACACGCTATGCGCTACATGCTAAGATGAAAGGAGAATTATGAAAGAAGTAGAGCATCAGGGGGATTCTCCCCCTGAAACCCCCTTGATCCTGGCAAAAGACTTAACCACCGACAAGGTGAAGACCCGGCCAAGAGCGGAGAATCCGGTTAAGATATGCGATACTACCTTTCGCGATG
>QLUN01000189.1 GCA_018725455.1 Chloroflexota bacterium | reverse complement strand
TATTCATGTTTGATGATCGTATCGAATTCAGAAGCCCGGGGGCATTGCCCAACACAGTTACGGTAGAGAAAATGAAGATTGGTGGCACCTCGGTGGCAAGAAACCCCTTTCTAGTAAGATACCTGGTCGAATTTAGAAGAATAGATAAACTGGGCAGAGGGGTTCTGTTGATGTTTCAAAGAATGGCGGAGATTGGTGCCCCTGAACCAGAACTTCGGGAAGAAGGGGAGGAATTTATTCTAACCCTGTTCCATCCGAGGGGGCGCTGACAGATGCTGTTCCCCATTGCAGACCCCTCCCCTACACCCTACCCGTAGCGTGTAGCGCATAGCGTGTAGGGGAGGGGTGCTACACGCTACCCGCCACACGCTAAAAAATATTTGCATCGGAGGTGATTTTTCATTACAATCAAATGTAAACAAGAATTGAGAGTGAAAGGAGGTAAATCGGACATGAGGACCTACAAAGGATTGGTAAATGGTAACACAATTGTGCTTGAGGAAGACCCAGGATTGCCCCCGGGTTACGAAACCCTCGTGTTGCTAAAACCACTGTCGAAGGATGCTCAAGAGGAAACGGTCAAGAGACAACTGGCGCTTCTGAAGCAAGGCTTCGATATGGGGAGAGTGTTGGTTCGAAGTCGAGAGGAGATCTATGAGCGATAATGAGAAGCTCATTGACACGAATATCCTTGTGTATGCCTACGATAGGTCGGAGCAACAAAAGCATGCCATCTCCAAAGCACTGGTAGCGAACATTTGGCAAACGGGAGGCGGTGTTGTGAGCCTCCAAAACCTGACAGAATTCTTTGTTGTCATCACGAGAAAGGTCGAGAAACCTTTGCCTGTCCCAACGGCAAAAGGTATCGTTAGTGATTTCATCCGCTCTGATAGGTGGTCTATCATTGATCGGGATGAGGGAATATTTGCCAGAGCTATGGATTTCGTGGAAAGCCACAAGATTCATCTCTGGGATGCCCTTATCGCTTCCTGTATGCTTGAATACGAAGTCACCTCGATAGTAACTGAGAATGAATCGGATTTTAAGCGCATCCCGGGCATAACCGTTATTAACCCCTTCAAATAGATATCTGCTACCAATTGATGGATGTGGAGGATTTGCAGGTTCTACAGGTTGGGGAAATGCCTTGCGGTTATTCTCTAGGTACTCTGTGGCAAAGACCTGGTGAAAATGATTGATCTTGCGATTCTCAAGGAAATAGCGGTAAGGACGCCAACCAAAATCGTCCTGCTGGTTCTGGATGGTCTGGGAGGATTGCCCCTTCAGGAAACGGGCAAGACGGAGCTGGAGACCGCCAGGACCCCGAACCTCGACCGATTGGCCGTCGGAGGCATCTGCGGCCTCAGCGATCCGGTGAGCCCTGGCATCACTCCCGGCAGCGGGCCGGCGCACCTGTCGCTCTTTGGATATGACCCGGTGAGGTTCCTCGTGGGGCGGGGCGTTCTGGAAGCCCTGGGCATCGACTTCGACCTTCACCAGGGCGACGTTGCTGCGCGGGGCAACTTCTGCACCACCGATGAGAATGGCCTGATCACCGATCGCCGTGCCGGCCGCATCACTACCGCGAAAAATATCGAGCTTTGCCGGATGCTCAACCAGATAAAGATAGCAGGCATCGAGCTATTTGTCCTCCCGGTAAAGGAGCATCGCCTTGCGGTGGTATTTCGAGGAAGAGGGCTCTCAGGGGAGGTCCAGGACACCGATCCCCAGCAAACCGGCCTTCTGCCCCGCAAGGCCGCCCCCCTATCTCCCGATGCAGAAAAGATGGCAGCGGCGGCCAATGAGTTCCTTCTGAGAGCCCGGTCTGCCCTGATGGATTCCCATCCGGCAAACATGGTCCTTCTGCGCGGATTCTCCCGGCGTCCGAGTCTGCCTCAAATGAGCGAGGTGCTTAAACTGAGCCCCGCCGCCATTGCCGCCTATCCGATGTATCGAGGCCTTGCCCGGCTGATGGGAATGCAGGTGTTAGACACTGGAAGCACCTTTGCCGATGAACTGGATACGCTGGCTCGCCACTGGCAAGGGCACGATTTCTTCTATGTCCACGTCAAACAAACCGATTCCGCTGGCGAGGATGGCGACTTCGATAGGAAGGTTCGGGCGATCGAAGAGGTCGATGCATTATTGCCACGGCTGATAAGACTCAATCCCGATGTCCTCATAGTCACCGGCGACCATTCTACGCCCGCCGTATTGAAGGGGCACAGTTGGCACCCGGTGCCGATTCTACTGCATTCGAAACACTGCCGCCCGGACAAGACCAGGGAATTCTCGGAAAGTGCCTGCCTCGAAGGCGGCCTGGGGAGAATGCCCGCCACGGATATCATGCCGCTGGCAATGGCAAATGCACTGAAGCTGAATAAATTCGGAGCCTGAGAGATGAAAATTCATCGCCTATCAGACCATTTAAGCATGATTGATGTCCAGCCGCCGATTCCGG
>QLUN01000188.1 GCA_018725455.1 Chloroflexota bacterium | reverse complement strand
ACTCTTCACCTACAGGATAGCAGACGAAGATTAAGGGAGTGTTAAGGGAATGTTAAGAGTTTGTTAACATTTGGTTAAGGTTTGGTTAACAATGATCCGAATGTGGTGAAGGTAGTTATCTCTCGAAGGGAAATCGCCCCGTTCTCTTGCAAAAGGGGTCAAAGAGGGGGAGCCAGGGGGCTTTTGCCCCCTGGCTCCGCAACAGGAGGTAAAGGTGAAAAGGGGCCTTTTCGTTGGGGGGATGATCTACTATCGCCTGGGTAACCTCTACATCGACGGAGGCGACCTCAACTGGGCGGAGTACGCCTACAAGCGCGCCATCGAGGTCGATCCGCACCACGCCAACGCAATGCATAATCTGGCGCTCGTCTACAAACAGCAAAGGAAGATATCCCTCTACATGAAGACCTACAAAGAGTCACAGCGCATGGCCTATCTTCATCGGCGGCAGAGCGCCAGACTCCCCCTGGAGGAGAAGCACCAAGCCCGTCTCAGCCTCAACGTTCTCCTCTGGGGCCTCGCCGCTGGCGGAGTCATCATCCTCATCCTGTTCCTCCTCGGTTACTGGTAGGGTGGGATGTTTGACGCAGGCAACTTGGGGTTAAAGAAGGCGACGTTGATTTTCAACCCTCGTAGCGCTCCAAGAATTCGGCTGGATTTAATACCGCTACCCCCTTAGAAGCATGGGGAGGATAATGACGCTTATTCCCGGTGATTAGAGCATCAGCTCTACTGGCTAGCACAACCTCGAGGAAGGGTTCATCATCAGGGTCGGGAAGGCGCACTTTAAGGGGGCTTGCCGTGGTCAGAAATCCCTCTGCTTCCACTAACTCCAGGAAGGCATCTACTTGTTCCCTGGTCAAATGAAACTTCTCTCGTAGCAGCACCTCACGGTATTCCAAGAGGATACGGCCATCATATGCCAGTTGGAGGGCTCCACTGACTATGAGTCTGAGGATTGCTGCTGGCTTACCATAAGGTTTGAGAAGGCCCGAAAGAAGGACATTGGTATCGAGCACAATTCTCACTCTCTGCGACCCCGCACCGCTTCAACTTCAGCCTCGATCTCTTCGTCAGATAGCTTATCGAGCCCAAGCTGAACCGAGGTTCGCTGCATCTCTTCCATGGCTAATGTAGCTCGAGTACGCCGCAGTATAGTGAAGGTGCTTTCCATTGTGTCCTCATTTATGCCGGTGAGCAAAGCGATTGGTTTGCCGTTAGAGGTGATGATAAGTTCCCTCTCCATCTCCAGGCGCTTCCAGATTTCTCCCGGTTTGAGCCGCAGGTCCCGTACGGTAACGAACTTCATCTTAGTCCCCTTATAAAGATAGTTCTTAATTGTCCTACAATAAGTATACAAGCCTGGCAGAAGTAAGGCAAGTTGTTCTTTTTGTTGATGGCGCTGAGAGTTCCGATTGGAGTGGCGAAGAGATAGGCGACCAGGAGCGCAAGCGACATCAAAAGAACGGTTGGACCGATCCGGGTTTGTGGAAATGGGGTCAACTCTATTTTTTGCGATTTTTTCATCACCGAGAAGAGCGAAAGGGAAAACAGAGTTGACCCCATTTTGATTCCTCCTGGCTCAAGACTCAGCCAAACTTGCCGCCAATATACTCCCTGGTTTTCTGGCTTTGCGGGCTTTTGAATACCTTGCTTGTTTCCCCAAACTCCACAAGCTCCCCCAGGTAGATGAAGGCGACGTAATCGGAGACTCTCAGGGCTTGCGGTAGATTGTGGGTAACAATTACCACAGTGCATTCCTCTTTTATAGAAAGGATGCTGGACTCAAGCTGGGACGCGGATATGGGGTCGAGTGAGGACGCCGGTTCATCCAGGAGGATAATATCGGGCGAGATGGCTAAACTTCGGGCGAAGCACAAGCGCTGTTGCTGCCCCAGGGAAAGAGCAAAGGCATTATGCTCCAGCCTGTCCTTCAGCTCCTCCCAGAGCGCCGCCTTCACCAGGCTCGATTCAACCAAAGGCCCGTAGTCTGCCCTGCGGTGATGATTATCATTATTATTGGCCTTAAGGCCGTAAAGAACATTTTCCCTTACCGACATGGGGAAGGGATTGGGCTTCTGGAATACCATGCCTACTCTCCTTCGTAGAAGCACGGCATCCATCTGCTGTATATCCTCCCCATCGAGATAAATCTTCCCTTTCGTCTTGCATCCTTTGATAAGGCTGCTTAAACGGTTAAGGCAGCGCAGGAGAGTAGTCTTGCCGCACCCGGAGGGACCTATGAGGGCGGTCACCTTTCCCGGCGGGATGGAAAGGTCTATCCCCTTTATGACTTTGATTCCATTGTAGGATACGTGAAGCTCCTTGATATCTATGGTGCCGGGCATCTTTTTCCTCCTCTATCCTGGTGATTGGTGATACACACCGTACCCCTTAGGCTCTTGCAAAATTCCCGAAACATAGGAAATGTCATTCTGAACTTGTTTCAGAATCTCAATAAGC
>QLUN01000187.1 GCA_018725455.1 Chloroflexota bacterium | reverse complement strand
TCATCTTCGTGGTGACGGGGTATTGAGTATTGAGGAGGGATGCTGTGGCTGAGCTGGCTTCGCTCTCTGTCAGGGTGCATGGTCTGGTTCAGGGGGTGTATTTTCGCTCTTTTGCTCAGCGCCAGGCACGCACTCTAGGGCTCACCGGATATGTCAGGAACCTCCCCGATGGCGTTACAGTTGAGGTTCGGGCGGAGGGGGATAGAGAGAAACTGGAGAAATTGGCAAGTCGCCTTCAAGTTGGCCCCCCTGAAGCGAGAATAGACACAATAGAGATCGAGTGGTCGGAATACAGCGCCAGGTTTGGCGACTTCAGGGTAAGATATTAGGACATTTGAACATTTTGCCCATATGCTTCGAATGGGGTTGCCTTTTCGCCTGACCGGCTCTCAGATTCCCAGTTTATCCCTGTTCTTCTCAATATGAGCAAGGATATTATCAGCGGCTTTCATAGCGTCAGTTTCGACGTTTAAAATGCCACCGGTGAGTTGCCTGCAATCTTGAGTCAAGAGCTTCACCAGATTCGGAGCGCCGGTAACTGTTGGTACTGGGTTTACATAGGTAAACAGACCGAACGCCAGCGCGAAGATGGCGTCAATCGTGGCTTTCTGTTCCATGTACTCAGGTGCAAGCGCCACTAGTGGTAAGTCCGTCACGGGCACGCCGCCGAGAGCATCGGCGATTGCCGCAATCAGATCCGCAACTCTCCCCGTGTCGGTACATGTGCCGTAGCTTAGCACAGGGGGTATGCCAAGAGCTCCACAAATCTTCTTCAATCCCTGCCCTGCCATTTCGTTTGCCGACAGGCTGCACAACCCCGCCACCTGCAGCCCACCACTACCGCAACCCATGGAAAGCACAAGGATGTCGCGTTTGATGAGTTCCTTAGCGATCATAACGCTGTGCACGTCCTGCCCGGTGTCTCTCAGCGTTGTGCACGATACAAGGGCCGCGATGCCCCGGAGCGATCCATCCCTAATGGCATCCAACAGGGGATCAAGGCTTCCGCCAAGGGCATTAAGGATGCTTTCTGTCGAAAATCCCACAACAGCCTCCGTCATGGGCAAATCAATCACAGGCTCGATAGATGTGCGGCGGTCCTTGAAGTTGTTGACGGCCATCTGCAGAAGCCGGGCAGCTTGTTCTTCCGCTTTTTCCGGCAGATAATCGATTCTATCCGTTATGCCCTCAAAAGCAACTAGATCGCTCACCGGGACCAACTTGAACTTGTAGTTCTCGGCGTACTTCGGATCAATGGGCATAGAGCAGTTCATGTCGCAGGCGAAGAGATCAATACAGCCGCTCGCCAACACAGCTTCCTGCATTATCCAGTTACCGGTGAACCCATAGAAGACATCATCCATTTCCCATCGCTGAATCATCTCCTGACCCGTCTCGATGTTGGCGATGACTCGGAGTCCTTTCGCTCCCGACTGCTTCGCCTTTTCTTGCCACTCGGGTTTCCGGGCTAACTGAACCATCGCGAATCCCAAGAAAGGCTCGTGACCGTTGGGCAGTACGTTAACAAAGTCGGGGTCGAGAACGCCCAAATCTACACGCATCGGATGGGGTTTTGGGATTGAGAAAAGGATGTCCTGACAGTATTCATTCACCATCTGGCTTTGGTAAGCCATTGCAATGCTCATCCGCATTGCTTTGAGGGCAAGACTCGCGTAATAACCGTCCACATTGGTGAGACACGAGCTGGTGGCGCGGAGCATCTCACCGTAGATACCACCGGGAAAGATGTTCAATTCCTTCCACCGTGCTTTCCTCTCCCGTGGCGCCACTGCTTCGACGACGCAGCTTGGCTCATCGGCTTTTCGGTTGAAATCCTCTTGCACGAAGTCACAGAGCCTGAGAGCTATCTCGTTGGGCGAGTCAGAGATGTCAACGCCAAGCCGGGACGAGAAGCTTTTCAGCTTTTCGGGTTCCCTGATCTCAAAGAGTGTCCTCCCTTGCGCCGTCGCTCTAAGCGTCTTGACAGTCTGCTCGGTATGATAGTGATATGTGGAGGCGCCCATGACATTTTTCAGAAGCATCATGCGCATAGCCATTCCGTCGCCGGTAATTCCGCAGACACCCCTCTTGTCCCTGGTCACATCCGCACGGCACGGTCCATTGGAACACAGATCGCACCTGACACCGCCCATACAAAACGGACATCTCTTGTCAGGATCGCCGCCCATGCCCTGGGCTTCGAAGCGATCCCAGATGTTTGTCATTCCGTCCTTTTTGATACGTTCGTAAACTCGACGGACCGACTCATGATGTGATATTCTAGTGCCCTCCATCTTCTTCCTTCCTTCTATTTATGATTCTGACCGCGGAACGAACCTGAGTCCTTCTCGATACACCTTCTCCCCGAAGCCTTTGTCCTCTGTAATGAGAATCCAGCGAGCGCCAAAGGGCATCGGTACTTCCGGTGGCGGCCAGTTGGCCTAGCCTTGCCAGAGTACATAGAA
>QLUN01000186.1 GCA_018725455.1 Chloroflexota bacterium | reverse complement strand
TCTCCACTCCCCTTCGCTCTTCCCAGCTTAAGTCCTAGCTCGGCCGCCCTTAGATTCAACGCCTTGAATCTTTGGGGAACATTCTTTTCTATTGCAGAAAGGAGTGCGTTTTGGGAGACGATCTTGGTTACTTCCGCCACTATCCCCAAAATCACCATATTTGCCACCAGCTTATTCCCCAGCTCTTTAGTCGCCACACTGCTGGCAGGGAACCCTAACTGCCTTAAACCAACCTCCGCTGTACAAACCATCTCCTCGTCGTAGATGACTGTTTCCCCATCCTTTCCCATGTCTTTAATATATTTATCATACGCCTCCTGAGACATGGCGATCAAAATATCCGGCCTGGTTACATGGGGAAAGACTATCGGCTCGTCCGATATGATGACCTCAGCCCGACAGGCGGAACCTCTGGCTTCTGACCCGTAAGAGCTGGACCCGGTAACCCACTTCCCGTCATTGATGCCAGCATGACCAAGTATCGTTCCGGCCAGAACGATGCCCTGCCCGCCAAGGCCGCACAATCTAATCTGCTTGATCTCTCCCATTGGAAAACTCCCCGGTTATGATTTTGTCTCTCAGTTCTTTCGGTGATAAGCCCTCGGCCTCCTCCCTCATCACGCATTTCTCGGCAAAAAACCTCATCGTCTCGGCAGCAGTATCAAGCCGATTTCGCCTCCCAAATTGGGTGTGGCAAGGTGATATGACTTCGATGAAAGAGAAGCCCGGGGTCTCTAATCCCCTCTTAATACTGCTCACGAGAGAAGCGGGTTGACCCACCGAGTATCTTGCCACGTACTGGGCGCCCGCTGCGGCCACCAGCTTACAGAGGTCGAAAGGACGCTCGGGATTCCCCTCCAGCGTTGTCGCGGTGAAGATACCCAGCGGGGTGGCCGGGGAGACCTGCCCGCCGGTCATCCCGTACACCATATTATTGACGCATATGACGGTAAGGTCGGTATTTCTGCGGGCGGCATGAATCAGATGGTTCCCCCCAATGGCTGCCAGGTCGCCATCTCCACTGACAACCATGGTTATCAATTCCGGATTAAACAGCTTCGCCCCGGTGGCAAAAGCGATAGCCCTGCCATGCAGGGTATGCAGGGTATCTGCATTAAAGTGAGGGCTCGGTATCCAGGCGCCACAGCCGATACCGGAGACAAACAACATTCGATCAATGTCTATCTTCAGCTCCGCAATTGCCCTTAAGATGAGCCTCATCAGGATTCTATCAGCGCAGCCGGGGCAAAAGGGCGTTTTTACCCCCGGCCGTAAGTATTCTTCCAGGTCTCCGGCCATCATAAGAGCCTCCTTAGTTCTTCCATAATCGTGTTGGGGTGTATGATTTCCCCATCCGTTTGATTATAGGGTATTATATCGCAACAGGTATATTTCATTACCTCACCGACGATCTGCCCCCGGTTCATCTCGGGAACAAATATCTTCTTCACCTGCGAACCGACATCCCTTATCAAACTATCAGCGAATGGCCAGACGGTCTTCAGTCTAATCATCCCAACCCTCTTTCCCTCCCGGCGTATCGCTTCCACAGCAAACAGTGAGCTTCTAGCAGTGAAACCATAGGCAATGACTATCACATCCGCTTCCTCGGCATAGTAATCCTGGTACTCGACTATTTCCTCTCTATTATTGACTATTTTATTATGCAGCCTGGTGGTCAGTCTTGCCTGAACCAGTGGATCGGCCACTTTTCTCCAGCCGTAATCGTCATGTGTGGAGCCGGTTACCAGTAATTTTTCTCCCTCCCCAAAAGCAGGCATAGGTGGGACCCCGTCATCTCCGGCCCCGAAGGGAGCCGCCCCCTTTTCCTTTCTGCGGTCGAATATCGCTATCTTTTCCCTTACGTCCATTCTTTCCCACAAGTGCCCCACTGCCTGCTCACCGAGAAGAATCACTGGAACTCGATATCTTTCCGCAAGGTTAAAGGCATTAATGGTCTGGTCATACATCTCTTGCACCGACCACGGGGAAATGGCAATGACCTGGTAATCCCCCTGCGAACCCCACCTGGCCTGCATTATGTCCCCACCTCCCACCCGGGTAGCCTGTCCGGTGGCCGGGCCTGCCCGCTGAATATTCACGATTACAATCGGCGTTTCCGTCATGGCGGCGTACCCGATCCCCTCCTGCATCAGGCTGAAACCAGGTCCCGAAGTGGCGGTCATCGCTTTTGCCCCGGCCCACGATGCCCCGATAAGCGAACTGACAGAGGCAATCTCGTCTTCCATCTGGATGAAGACACCCCCGACCTGCTTGAACCTCACTGCAATCCACTCCATGACCTCGGAGGATGGAGTGATTGGATAACCGGCATAATAACGGCACCCGGCGGCAATAGCGCCCTCGGCCACGGCTTCATTCCCGGAGTAATAGTAATTCCCCGGCGCGAGTGCGCTTTCTATCTCTTTCCATGCCATGAATCAACACCCCTTTGTTTGATTATAA
>QLUN01000185.1 GCA_018725455.1 Chloroflexota bacterium | reverse complement strand
AGATCATACAGGGATATATCCGCTATCTGCTGGAGCGGGAGATCAAAGCGACGGGGTTTCTGGACCGATTGAGGAGGGAAGGCATGTGAAAATGCTCACCCGTTGAGCTTGCTATTTCTCCCGAACCAGCGAGATCGCCAGGATGACTAACCATGACCCCCACAATGTAGACCGTTACCTCAGGGACTTTGAACGGCTCCTCTCCCACCCCATCTGAACTTGACAAAAAATCGCCTACTTTTGGCAGGCTGATAGCCAAGCTAATCGCTTGTGGTGTAAGCATAAACCTGAATCCGTGAAGTCAAACTTGCTTGCTTCACCTACAGGGTGAAGGTGAGTGAATCTGTGTTCACGGATCCAGGTAAGATTATAGACTCTCGGATTGCGAATGGCAAATCGTTCTTGCTTGCCTCCGCTGCATCTCATCTGGTATCATTATCTGGGGGGCGAAATGAAAGTAGGGCTGGTCAATGATGCCATCTATCTCGAACACGATACCGGCTCCCATGTGGAGAACAAACAAAGGCTCTTAGCGATAACTTCCTGTTTGGATAAATCGGGCATTAACGGGCAGCTAATTTCCCTTTCACCACGGGCGGCCACCACAGACGAGCTGCTGATGATACACTCCCGGAGTCACATTGATAGGGTCGAGTCCTATTCTCAGAGGGGTGGGGGGTGGCTGGATGGCGATACGGTAACCTCGCCGGGTTCGTTCAAAGCGGCGCTCTACGCTGTTGGTGGCCTCCTCCGCGGGGTGGATGCGGTGCTGAGCGGGGAAATGGACTCGGCCTTCGCCCTGGTGAGACCTCCGGGACATCATGCCACCCCGCAGCGGGCCATGGGGTTTTGCCTTTTTAACAATATCGCCATCGCCGCTCGATACGCCCAGCAGCGGCACGGGCTGGAGCGAGTGCTCATTATCGATTTCGATGTCCACCATGGGAACGGTACTCAGGAGGCCTTTTACGACGACCCCGATGTGCTCTATTTCTCAACCCACCAGTATCCCTTCTACCCCGGCAGCGGTGATATCGAGGAGATCGGCAGGGGGGCGGGGAGGGGGGCGACGGTCAATGTGCCGCTCCCTGCGGGATGTGGGGATGATCAGTATCGGCAGGCGTATCGGGAGATACTGTCCCCAATCGCCCGCCGCTTCCAGCCTCAACTGATTCTCATCTCCGCCGGCTATGATGCCCACTGGGCCGACCCGATAGCGATGATGGAACTGAGTATCCGCGGTTTTGCCGATATCGTTACCATTATCAAAGAGCTCTCGGAGGAGCTTTGCGGCGGACGGCTTCTCGTCACCCTGGAGGGAGGATACAACCTGGAGGCGCTCGCTTACGGAGTCAAGGCAACCCTTGAGGTACTCCGGGGCAATTTCGATGTCGATGACCCCCTCGGTCGGTCTCGATATTCAGGACAGTCACCCTCCATAGACCTGCTCCTGTACAGGCTCAGGAAACTCCACCAGCTCTAGTGGTTGGGGTCAGAGGGCAGGGGGGGGGGATGGTGAGTCACCCTATTGCACCACATAGGGTTATGTTGACCCCGTGGAGCAGTTGCTTACTCCACGGGGTTGACATCGACGGGAAACTATGTTAGAATTGATTATGGCGTAAAATTAACGCCCTATAAGATATATGACATAGCTGTAGGCTGAAGGCAGATAGGCTGTAGGTTCCAGGCTAATAGCCTTCAGCCTTCAGTCTACAGCCTCTAGGAATGAGTAAGCTTCGTCCGCAATCAGCTATGCTTACGCTCTACGGCGATTATGTCCTCCCTCGCGGCGGCGAATTTGGCATTGGCAGCCTGATAAAACTGCTGGACAATTTTGGCCTCTCCGATCAGGCTATTCGGTCAGCAGTATCGAGGATGTGCCGTGCCGATCTACTCAAAGCAAGGCGAGTGGGCCGGAGAAGCTACTACTCACTGACGGAGAACGGCCAGCGACTGCTGACGAAAGGTGCCCGGCGTATCTTTGAGCGGAAAAACAACTACTGGGATGCAAGCTGGAGCATTGTCGTCTACTCCATTCCTGAACCGAGGCGAGAGGCAAGAGACAAGCTGCGTCTCGAATTAAGCTGGATGGGATACGGTGCCCTGAGCGAGGCTACCTGGATCTCACCCTATGACTTGACCAATGAAGTGGAAGACCTGGTGGATAGACTTCAGATCAGGGAGCACGTCCAGATCTTTTGGGCCAGACTGATGAGTTCCGAGTGCCGAGTGCCGAGTTCCGAGGGGGGCGGGGACTCAGGGCTCAGGACTCAGGGCTCGGTACTCGTCTCCCGCTGCTGGGATTTAGTCCGCATTCATCAGAGGTATGCTGATTTTATTGCCAAGTATCGTCCCAGGCTCGAAGATCACCTCCGGCGTCTTGAGAGCGGAGCGTCTGGAGAAGCTATCCCCCCCAGCGAGTGCTTTGTGGAGAGATTCACTCTAATTCACGAATACCGTAAGT
>QLUN01000184.1 GCA_018725455.1 Chloroflexota bacterium | reverse complement strand
CTTTTGGGGCTGGGTGGGCTCAACCGATGTAGAAGGCAAGCTCACCGTTAATGCCACGCCTATGGATTACTGGGGGGCCAGTGCTGCCAGTGGTGAGAGGTTATACTTTCTCTTCAAGAAGAACATCGAAGTAGGCGGGCCAACATCGATAGACCTGGACGCCTCCCAGATGCCTACCGGGCAACTCAAGCTTGAGAAGCTGATGATCTTCGATAGCATGTGGGTTTCTCCTCATAGCCAAAGCTACCGGGGTGGATCGAGCTTCGAAGTCGGAGAAGGTGATGTTATGGTGCTCTCCGCCGATAGCTACTGGATATCGGGCTGGTTACGAGCGCAGGACGATGAGGGTAATATATGGGATTATCGCCTCTCGATGGGAGAGGTAGCTGTCCCCACGGAGGGCATGGCCGGCATTTCTGCCGGAGGCAGTTTCTCCATTTCCACCACGCCCGACAGTCCTATTTACGGTCGAGCTGCGACTTCAGGTGCCGCTCCTCCTGAAGCTGTGGAAGGACTGAGCTCCAAAGTCACCCTGCACAACGATTTTGCCGATTCCTTCGGGAACAGGTTAAGCGAGATTCGGAAGTGGAGTCCTGCGGCCCAGCCAACCCCCGGGCAGGAGCAACTCCCGTTCTTTTCCTCCCGGGACGTTGAGGGGAAGATAAGCCTCAGCCCGATTGCGGTTCAGCCAGGTTCTCCCTGGGTATGGGAGAGGATCTACCCGCACCTAGTGGTTACCGACCCCAATGGGAATAAGATTGTTGATGAGAGTTCCTGGGATGTCTGGAGAGACTTCTCCTTTATCATCCCTCATGATGCCGCCGAGGGCGAATACAGCGTTGATCTATCCCTGGACACCGGGCCGCACCAGGGAGTCATCAATGCTGTGAGTAGCTTCCAGGTGCAGGGGGAAGCCACAGGCATCCTGGTTCAGGTGCTCAATCAGGATGGCGAGCCGGCGAGATTTGCTCGGGTTGTGGCCTACTCCGATACCTCCCGCTGCCCTGATGCCTGGGGCTGGACGGGGGGAAGTGGTTTCGCCTGGCTGGATGTCCCCGACGGCACCTATGCCCTGGTAGCCTCATCGTGGAACGACCATTTCCTGATAGTGCAGGAAGATGTCACTGCCCCGTCGTCAGTCACTATGAACACTGCCGGGACGGTAGAGGTGAGTTTCTCGGTGAAAGACCTCGCCGGGAACCCCATGCGAGCAGACATCCAGCTTAAGCCCTACCCCTGCTTTTGGGGCTGGGTGGGCTCAACCGATGTAGAAGGCAAGCTCACAGTTAATGCCACGCCTATGGACTACTGGGGAGCCAGTGCTGCCAGCCGGGGAAAGCTATACTTTCTCTTCGAGAGAGACATTGAAGTAGCAGGGCCGACATCGGTAGACCTGGATGCCTCGCAGATGCCTACTGGGCAACTCAAGCTTGAGGATCTGGTGAACTTCGATAGCATGGGGGTTTCTCCTCATAGCCAAAGCTACCGGGGCGGATCGAGCTTCGAAGTTGGAGAAGGTGATGTTATGGTGCTCTCCGCCGATAGTTACTCGCTATGGGGTGGGTTTAGAAAGCAGGACGATGAAGGCAATGAGTGGGAGTATCACGTCTCGATGGGTGAAGTGGCCGTCTCCACCGGGGCTATGGCCAGCATTTCTGCCGGAGGCAGCTTCTCTATATCCACCACGCCGGGCAGTCCTATTTACGGTCGAGCCCGTGCTTCAGGTGCCGCTCCTGAAGCTGTGGAAGGGCTAAGTTCCAAAGTCACCCTGCACAATGATTTTACCGATTCCTTCGGAAACAGGTTAAGCTGGATTTGGAGACGGAGTCCTGCGGCGCAGCTTGCCCCCGGGCAAGAGCAAACCCCGTTCTTTTCTCCCCCAAACCTCGAGGGGGAGATGAGCCTCAGCCCGATTGCGGTTCATCAGTGGGTATGGGAGAGTATCTACCCGCACTTGGTGGTTACCGACCCCGATGGGAATAAGATTGTGGATGAGAACTCTCGGGAACTCTGGTGGAGAGACTTCTCCTTTATCATCCCTCATGATGCCGCTGAGGGCGAATATATCGTTGAGCTTTCCCTGGACACCGGACCTCACCAGGGAGTCATCAATGCTCAAAATACCTTTCACGTAGACCGTCGGCTACCCGGGGATGCTAATGACGACGGAATAGTCGATACTGCCGACTTAACCCTGGTAGCGGTATCCTTTAACCGGAGAGCGGATGATCAAGGATTTGACCCCGCAGCCGACCTCAACGACGACGGCATTGTAGACGTCTTCGATCTGGTGCTGGTGGGGAGGAATTTCGGGAGGCGTTGAAAGCTGGCAACTCGAAGTGGTAGGATAAGAAGCGGGAGTGCCTGGGCCGTATTGACTCTGGATAATAACCCCATATAGAATAGGGAGGGGGTGATAAATTATGGCGGAATCAGCCAAAGTAAAGATAGGCGATATGTCTATTGAG
>QLUN01000183.1 GCA_018725455.1 Chloroflexota bacterium | reverse complement strand
AGATCGAAACCCCGATACTGCTTAAGAGCACTCCGGAGGGAGCACGGGATTATCTGGTGCCCAGCCGTCTTTATCCCGGCAAGTTTTATGCCTTGCCCCAGTCGCCCCAGCAGCTCAAACAACTGCTGATGGTCTCCGGATTTGAGAAATACTACCAGATCGCGCGATGCTTCCGCGATGAGGATCAGCGTGCCGACCGTCAGCCGGAGTTCACTCAGCTTGATCTGGAGATGAGCTTCGTTGATGAGGGTGACGTCCTGGATTTGACAGAGGAGCTTTTCACCTCGCTGATGGCAGAGCTAAAGCCCGAGATCAGGATGGTGAAGCCCTTCCCTCGCCTTTCCTACCACGAGGCGATCGAGCGTTTCGGCACCGATAAGCCCGACCTTCGCTTTGGATTGGAGCTGGCGGACATCTCCGATATCGCGGCCGACTCCGAATTCGGGGTGTTCCGAACGGCAATCGCCGGGGGCGGCATCGTAAAGGGATTCTCTGTCCCCGGCTGTGCTGACTACTCCAGAAAGCAACAGGCGGAGCTGGTGGAGTTCGTCAGGACTCGGGGAGCGAAGGGATTGGTCACTATGGCTATCGAGGGAGAGCAGGGATCAGGGGTCGGGGGTCGGGGGTCGGGGGTCGGGGGACTGTCAACCGACAACCAACAACCGATAACTGGTCTTAGTCTGGATAAGGTACGCTCGGCGATGACAAGGTTCTTCACCATCGACCAGGTGCGGGCGATGGTGAAACGTCTCCATGCCAGGCCGGGCGACCTGTTGCTCTTCGCCGCTGACAAGGTTGAAGTGGTCAACACCGTCCTCAGTCAACTGCGCCTGGAGATGGCGGATAGGCTGGGGTTGGCTGATCCCAAGCTCATGGTCTTTGCCTTCATCCAGGATTATCCCCTGATGGAATGGAACGAGGAGAGCGATCGCTGGGATTCGATGCATCACCCCTTTACCGCGCCCCGCGACGAGGATATCCCCTTGCTCGATACCGACCCCGGCAGGGTGAGGTCCAGGCACTACGATTTCGTCTGCAACGGCTATGAACTCTCCAGCGGCTCGATCCGGATTCACGATAGCCAGCTTCAGGAGAAGATATTCAGGCTTCTGGGCTACTCAGGAGAAGAAATCCGGCAACGCTTTGGGCATCTTCTAGAGGCCCTGGAATTTGGTGCGCCGCCCCATGGCGGCATCGCCCCGGGCATCGATCGTTTGGTAATGCTGCTGGCCGGTGAGGAAAACATCAGAGAGGTGATCGCCTTCCCCAAGACCAAGAGCGCCATTGATCTGATGACCAATGCCCCCGACGCCGTCTCTGAGGATCAACTGCGGGAGCTGCATCTGATGCTGCGAAGTGATGCGCAAAACGGGGATAATCACGCCGCGCAGTGAGGGCAGCACGGTCTATTACAGCCTGGTAAAACCCAAGATCGCCGAGGCCTGTGATCTGGTGCGGGGGGTAATTGCCGATCAGCTCCAGAGGAACCAGGCACTGGCCGGCGTTGTGTGAGAGATTCCTGACCATGGAGACAATCCAAACAGTGAAAATGCCTTATTGCTCTATTTTCAGATCAGGGGGTGGTGAATCATGGCAAAAGCGAACTCCAGGAATCTAGTTGCCCTGTTGCTCTTGGCCCTCATGGCGGTTGCGGTTGTCTCGATCACTGGTTGCGTCGAGGAGCAGACGGCTGCCCCCGATCAGGAAGCGCCAATCCAGATTATCGAAGATATCACCCCTCAGGAAGCGCTTGCCTTACTAAAGAACCACCGGGACAATCCTGAGTTTGCAATCATTGATGTGCGGACGCCTGAAGAATTTGGCGAAGGTCATATAGAAAATGCGATCAACATCGATTTCTATTCCAAAACCTTCCGGGACGACCTCGACAAGTTGGATAAGGACAAAACCTATCTCATCTATTGCAGAACCGGAAGACGTAGCGGACTCGCTATTCCGATCATGAAAGAGCTCAATTATATGGAAGTCTACAATATGCTCGGCGGGATCACTCGTTGGAAAGCAGAAGGCTTGCCAACTACCAGATGAGATAGCATGAAGAGATCAGACCGGCGGGGGCGTGGCAACCATCCCGGAGCATCTTCAACTTCCTGCGGGAAACGTGCCCTCCATGAGCGCGGCCACAATAAGGCCGTGAGCCTTGACAATGTCCGAAATTTCGCTCTTTATCTCCTTCGGGGCGGGGGTTCTCTCCTTCCTCTCCCCCTGCGTGCTGCCGTTGGTGCCAGTGTATCTGGCAAACCTGGCTGGCGCCTCGGTGCTCGATCGCAAGGCCGGGGTGGGCTTTCGCACCCCTCTCTTCCATACCCTGATCTTCGTGGCCGGGTTTTCAATAGTGTTTATTGCCCTTGGAACGGCTGCTGGACTCACGGGGTTCGCCATCGGGGCCCATCTGGAGACGCTGCACAGGATAGCTGGGGGCTTGCTGATATTCTTCGGGCTTTTTCTACTGG
>QLUN01000182.1 GCA_018725455.1 Chloroflexota bacterium | reverse complement strand
TATGCCATGACAAAATGGCAACGTAAAACCCAGGCAGGGAGCATTCGGGGTCTGCCTGCGGCAGATCTGGAGATTGGACAAAATCCATTGCTTCTCCAATTTTTATATAATATGATATTGACATATACATACCTATATGCTATAGTACCCTCCAACAACAATGGAGGACGATGTCATGGACAAGAAACTGACGAGGGACAACCTGATATGCATCATGGAGTCAACGCTCAAGGCGCAACTGAGGGAGCTCCGCCATCTGCGCGGAGGGGTGCGACGAGGCGGCGGCGATACCCGCGAAGGTTCGGGTAAAAAGTCCAATATGTCAATAATAAAAGACATACTTACACAGGCCGGAGAGCCCCTCCACGTCAACGAGATCATCGACAGGGCTCGTCGAAAGCACTCTGTCAGGCTGAAGAGGGAGTCCATTGTCTCAGCCATGACAAAGAAGATCCTGGACGGACGGGACTTCCGCCGTGCCGGCAGGAACGTTTTCGCCCTGATAGGCGAAGGGGGGAGATGAAAATGGAGAAGAGACTCATAGATTCCTATCGCGACATTATCGGGGCGGCGACAGTGGCTTTCAAGGATCCGAGGGCCAAGGGGAAGGCGGAGCAGGAGGCCATGGGGATCATCTGCGGGGACAGCCCCAAGACCATCACCAGCTCCATCAGATGGAACGGGCGGGAACATCTGGATTGGAGCTCCGACTACAAGCTCTTCTCCAGGGCCAAATGGAGCCATGACGGGCTGTTTCGCCACATTATAAATGTGAGCACTTTTGCCGTAAAGGAACTTTGCCGGCTGAGCGGCGAAGTGCATCGATTCTCCGGCGGTTCCAGGAGGATGATCCACTGTGTTGACGGTTCCTTCGCCAGCAAGGTGTACATGGGCGGAGCCCCTGACGGAGTGGCTGTGGTGGCCAGAGGCAGGAAAAATGCCAGGCTCCGGAACTATCTTCCTCCGGACAGGCGGATCGGTAACAGGAAGTACGGGAACGTTCTTCCCGCGCCGGAGGAAATCCTCCGCGAAAAGTCCATGCCATGGAAAAGCATCAGGATGTTTATAGCTGGGAAACGGCGCACCCTCAAATACAAGGAGATATCCTCCGTATGCTGGCCGGGCGTCGCCAGCGACAAACCAATGAGGTTGATCGTGATCAAGGCGGCGGGATACCGCCTGAGGAAGGGCTCCGACCTTCTTTACCGCCAGCCGGCATTTCTGTTCGCGCTCAATTCCGAGGGGATCCCCACTAGGACACTCATTGAGGCATATCTTGCAAGATGGGAAGTTGAGGTCACGTTCAGGGATGCGAAAAACGTGATTGGCGTGGGGCAGGCACAGGTGTGGAACGAGGTTTCTGTCGAGAAGGCTCCGGCCTTCGTGTCCGCTTGCCATGCCTGTCTTCTCCTCGCATCCATCAAGGCGTTCGGCGACAGGCGCACTGACGAGGTGTTCGGCCCGCTTCCGGCGTGGAGAAGGATACCGCAGAGGAGGCCGTCCATACGAGATCTCGTCAATCTCATTCGGAAAGAAGCCCTTGCAGAGGCTCTTGAGGAACCGAAAAAAATAAAAATAGCTAGTTAATCTCATGAATATTGTCCAATCTCCAGAGCCACTTCGTGGCCTCCAAGTCTCTCCTTGACAAGCAGATATGCCGCAATGCTCAAACCCTTGCGGGTTCAATCAGCCGAATTCTTGTTTGAATAATTTAATGAACTGCATTGCAGTTCATACCTCGTTTATTATCAATGACTTAGTTTAAATTTGGCTGATTGAACCGCAAAACTTAGGTCAATGATGTCTGCGACACATAAAACTGGAAAACCGGAGAACCGGAGAACTGGAAAACCGACTCCGGGTGTCGCTTCGCTCGACAGGCCATGACCGCATGGAGGGTCATGGTTATTTAACTTTGCGATCTCCGCGACCTCTGCGAGGAATTCGCAGAGAAGTTCTCCCTCGCAGAGGCCGCAGAGAATTAAGAGGCGCCTCAAAATTGCGACTTTCAGGCAGAGAAATCCTCCTCGCAGAGAGGCAGAGGGCGCAGAGTTGAGACCCGCCTCAAAAGAGAAGTTCTCGCGTTCTCAGCGAACTCTGCGAGGGATAATGTTACAGGCGTAGCCTCGCATCTATACTCCGTGAGGGTGAAAATTTAACTTTTGGCGAGCTGGATTGCGGATTGGATTTTTTCGATCCGACTGAAGGGCGATATGAATATCGTCCAAAGGAGGATCGGGAAAATACGGCCGCAAGATGCTCGCCGCTGTGCGGTTGCGATCTTTTGAGTCCGGATTCGCATTCCTCGACGGCTTCCGATACCTCGGTATCGGAAGCATCTCCGAATGCAAACCAATCCTCAAAATCTTCGCAACCAAAAGTTAAATTTTCACCCCCACGGAGTATAAAATAGCGTGCCGCGCGGCCACGCGGAGTTTTGCAATCGGCTCATGCGATTAAATTTTAGGGGGGGGCTTGACTTTTCGTTTG
>QLUN01000181.1 GCA_018725455.1 Chloroflexota bacterium | reverse complement strand
TCGACTGGACTCCCATTATTGCAGGAGCGCGCGCCTTTGCCAGAGCAGGGGTTCTTGTAGCCCTGATTATCTACTTCCTGGTAACATGGCCTTAATCCGTGAATAGAAACGCTGAAGATAAAGCTAAACAGATTCACTTAGACCATCCGCCTAAGGCGGAGCCTTTCGAGTCCAGACTCACGGACCAGGGACCTGGTAAGAGCACTGACAGTTCGGCAGAGTAGGAAGCGGGACATATAATACCAAAACTCAGCGATTAACTTGAGGAACTTGGCCGCCAGTTCGGCGGTTACAGCCTGTGGAGCCGGTGTAAGACCCGGCTTGCCGGGTAACGGGCGAGGAAGCAGGAACCGAACACCCGATGGGACGGTGTCTTTGAGGGGTAAGTTTCGGAGAACGGGACTGTTGATGTCCAGAATCGTTAAGGGGATCGAAGTTGGCGGAAGAACCCTGAGAGTGCTCTTCGACAGCGGTTCTCTCCGTTCCTATATTAAAGCTGAATTCCGCCCCGCGACCGCTCGTAAGGTGAAAGCGATCACCGTTGGTCTGGGTGGGGAAGTTCGGCGACTGGATGAGCGCTGCGACCTCACCGCCGATATTGATGGCCTGGAGTTTGACCTCACCGCTTACATCGTTGAGGAGCTTGGGGAGACCGAGCATGGACCTCTGGATGCGGTGGTGGGAGCGCTAACCATGGAGGAATGGTATATCAAGTTAGACCCCCGAACAGGCGAGCTAGACCTTTCAGGCCTCCGAAAAAGGGAGTTCACCGAATATCAGGAGAGTGGGGGAGACCCTTCATTGTTAGCTTGGGACATCAAGTAAAGTTTCATTGGTCTTCAGTCGATGCTCATTGGCCGTTGGGGGGGAAGATGAGAGGCAGGCGATTAAAAAAGCTAAAATCCGTGGATGAAATTCCGGAGCAAATGACAGAGCAGGAGGCAGCCGAATTCTATGGTAGCCATGACCTAACTGAGGTATGGGACAAGTTAGAGTCGCTAGAGGAACAAATTGCAATCTCTGCGGGCCTTAAGAAATCCATAGAGGGACATCATGATTGAGTCGCCGGTCTATGGGCAGATTCTGAAAAAGGGGGGAGAAGAGGCTTTAAAGAGCAGTGTTCTTGCCGTGCTGGAGGCCAGGTTTGAGGTGGTGCCACAGGATGTTGAAAAGGGGGTCAAGGCTGTCGAGGGGTTAAAGCAGCTTGAAATAGTCCTGAAGAGGGCCTCAGTGAGCAAAGACCTGGCCGAGTTTCGAGATTCCCTCAGGAGGGTAAAGGCTGCGGTGGTGCAGTGAGTTAGAGAAATGCAAAACCCAAGGCCTGACCCCATGACCCCCATTTGCAATGGGTTATGCAGCTAACTATATTAGGAAGGAGGGCAAAGCGGTGGGGTTAATCTATAAAGAAATTTTTCTTAGAGGTGATAAAGGGGAAAGGAGATTCCAGGCACTGTGGGATAATGGTTCTTCAGAGTCATTCATTCGAAGAGATCTGGCTAAGAAAGTGGCAGCCATTTCAAAACTACGAATTTCAAAGGGATTTGAGATGGGGAAAGGAACACTTTTAGTGTCAGAATCCACACCTATCCTGGATATAGAAATTGAAGGGTTCAACCTATTCTGGCACTTCCTTGTTGTTCCTGACCTTTCTGAAGAGCTAATAATCGGTGCGGATTTTCTTCAAAGATGGAAGATTAAACTCGACCCAGAGAATGAAAGGATAATCATTGATCCAAAAGCTTTGAAACTAAAGCTGGCATTCATTTAAGTTAGAGGGTACACGGATTGTCCCTTTAACACCTGAAGGAAGAGTAACGGAAAGGGTTTTGCAATTCAACCATCCTGACCGTTTAGTAGAAAGGCAAGCACTCATGGAAAGTGGGAGACATCCCCGGGAAAGTAGGGGACCGAATAACAAAAGACCAGTGACAACTGACTTTGCAGATAGTCAAAAAGGGAAGTAGCCATGAAAAGGAAACGTACCCTCACCATCTTCGCCGTCCTTATGGCAGCCCTGCTGGTGTTCAGCGGGAGTGCACCCATTCTTGGTAGTTCGCCAAGTGTTGCTAGTGCGGCCACATTCGACGTAGGCGACACTGTAGAAGTGCAGAATACTGCTGCTGCTGGGGGTCTAGCTGTTCGTGTGCCAACACCGCGGGTCACCGGTATTGATCCAGCTCGACCAGTAGCTCAACCGGAGCGGCAATGGATAACCATACATGGCAGTGGATTTGTTGCAGCATCAGAGGTGATTATAAGGCGTGGTGATCACAGGTTCCCGACCATCCCTCGTGATCGAACACAGTTTGTAAGCTCCACCAGCATAAGGGTCTTCATCGGAATGCCTGACCACGGCACCTGGAGTGCTCAGGTAGTGAACCCGGGGGATCGCCAATCTAACATTTTCAGCTTTACGGTGGAGCCTCCAGTTCCAACACCGCGGGTCACCGGTATTGATCCAGCTCGACCAGTAGCTCAACCGGAGCGGCAATGGATAA
>QLUN01000180.1 GCA_018725455.1 Chloroflexota bacterium | reverse complement strand
TGCTAAGGGAGCCTTCACGGCGACAGCCGATGCCACTACCTTAGCAGATGGCAAAATATCGGTTGATGCCATGGCGACAGACCGTGCAGGTAACCCGGGCCCCTGGTCAGCCCCGATAACGGTAATTAAGGATACCGTGGCGCCGAAAGCACCAGCGACCCTGACTGCCAAAGCAGTACCCGGTGTGATAATCCTGACGTGGGATGCCGTCGCCGATGCAGTGAGTTACCGCATCTATCGAGATGGGACGCATATAGCTGTAGAAGTAACGACAACTTATACTGACACTTATCGGGGGCTGGTGCCTGGAGTCACATACCACTATGAGGTCAAAGCGGTAGACGCTGTCGGCAACGTGGGTCCTGCGTCACCAAAGGCATCGGCCACCTTCATAGCTGGATATCCATATGCGCTGAAACTCACGGCAAACCCGACCGAAATCCTCGCCGATGGAGTTGCCATCAGCAAAATCACGGCACTGGTTACGGATGAGTGGGGTAGGCCTGTCAAAGACGCAACTGTGGTACTCGAGACCAATGCCGGATTCATACACCCGCTAACCGCGGTGACTGGTGCTGATGGCAAGGCGATGGTAACTCTTACCGCCTCTACTACCATTGAAACGGCCACCGTGAGCGCAGCAGTAGCGGATTATCCAGAGGTTACCGGGACGACCACGGTTGAGTTTGTGGCACAGAGTTTTGAAATCGGGCTTCGAGTTGGGTGGAATTTGATCTCACTGCCACTGATACCCACTGACCCGGACATTAAGGTAGTTCTGGAGGGAGTAAAGGGTATTGAGATTGTCTGGGCATACGATGCGGTCACCGAAAGATGGCTGTCATGGATCCCCGGACGGCCAGACCAGTTCCAGACATTGAAAACCATGGAAGATGGCCTTGGATTCTGGGTACTGATGCGTGCCCCGGCCACACTTACCGTTGAAGGCTTTGTGATGCCGCCTCCACCGGTAATACCGCCAGTCTACGAGGTTGTAGCAGGGTGGAACCTTATCGGCTTCAGATCGCTGGAGACCACCACGACTGCCAGTGACCATCTCAGGGGTATAAGCTGGACGGTGCTCTGGAGATTCGGTGCCGAGGGGTTCGTCCGGGTACTTCCCCTGCACTCCATGATACCAGGTGCTGGATACTGGCTCTTTGCCGAGGAACCGGGCAGGATAGCCATCATAGAGAATGGCAAATAAAGGGAAGGCGAGCAGTTTTGCTGCTTGTGCCTTACGGCTGTTGGAGAAGGGCACTCTGGGTCGCTGACCCAGAGTGCCCTGAGGTATAACAGCCAGCCCGCAGCGAATAGCAATCCAAGGGTTGAAGGGTCTAAAGCCAACCCTTCCAACAAACATATTATACGAGGAGGTGACTCATGCAGAGAAAGAAGATCAAGAAGGTTATAGCGATACTCTTAACAGCAGTGATGATCTCAGCTATACCAGCGGCGCCTGCAACAACCGTAGGAGCGACGGCACCACCTCTCCCGCCGCAAACCTTCTGGGGAACGGTAACCATTGATGAGAAGTCTGCACCTGATGGGACAGTCGTTTCGGTGAAAGTAAATGGTGTTGTCCGTGTGTCCACTGCGGTAAAGGAAGGGTATTACTCACTTGATGTGTATGTGGATAAACACGCAGATCCAGGTGATCTGCTTCATTTCTTCGTGAATGACATCTTCACCGAGGAAACCCGTAAATTCGTACCGGGGGCTGCGCCCACAAGGCTTGATCTAAGGGTAGTAATGCCAAGATATTATACCCTGACGGTTACCATTGATCCTCCCGACAGCGGGACGGTGAGCCTGACTCCTCCCCAGCCGGCCGAGGGGTATCTTGCGGGGACGGAGGTCACCCTCACTGCCACGCCGGCTTCCGGTTTCACCTTCAGCCATTGGAGCGACAATGCTACCGGCACCTCCCCCACTGTTAGCATAACTATGGACCGTGCCAAGAGCGTCACCGCTCATTTTGCGGCGGTCGTAGTTCCACCGCCGGCAAGATATTTCCTCACGGTGATTATTGATCCTCCCGCCAGCGGCACGGTTAGCCTCAGCCCTCCCCAGCCGGCCGAGGGGTATCTTGCGGGGACGGTGGTCACCCTCACTGCCACGCCGGCGGCGGGCTTTAGATTCGTCCGCTGGAGTGGTGATGTTATCGGGACCGACCCCACTGTTAGCATAACTATGGATCGTGCCAAGAGCGTTACCGCTCATTTTGCGGCGGTCGTAGTTCCTCCGCCGGCAAGATATTTCCTCACGGTGATTATTGATCCTCCCGCCAGCGGCACGGTTAGTCTCGCTCCTCCCCAGCCGGCTGAGGGGTATCTTGCGGGGACGGTGGTCACCCTCACTGCCACGCCGGCAGCGGGCTTTAGATTCGTCCGCTGGAGTGGTGATGTTATCGGGACCGGCCTCACTGTTAGCATAACTATAGATCGTGCCAAGAGCGTTACCGCTCATTTTGCGGCGGTCGTAGTTCCACCGCCGGCAAGATATACCCTCACGGTTACCGTTGATC
>QLUN01000018.1 GCA_018725455.1 Chloroflexota bacterium | reverse complement strand
GTTCGTACACGGTGAGCTCTGGGAAGCTATACTAGATGAAGGACGGGCCGAGCCCGGAGAGGAGGTGGCGATAACCGAAGTAAGAGGTTTGAAACTCAGGGTGACCAAAAATAAATAGGAGGTCTATCAAATGGAAATGTTGATACTGGTTATCATCATATTGTTTGTGCTGCTGATAGTGGTCACAGCGGCGGTAAAGATCGTGCAGCAGTATGAACTGGGTGTGGTCTTTCGATTCGGCCGTTTAGTGGGAACCAGGAAGGCGGGGATTCGGGTCATCATCCCCTTCGTCGACCAGATGCGGAAGATAGACACTCGCACAGTTACCATCGATGTCCCCTCCCAGGAGGTGCTTACTAGAGACAATGTGACCGCCAGAGTTAACGCGGTGGTATTCCTGCGAGTGCTGGATGCGGAAAAAGCGGTGGTAGAGGTGCTCGACTTCAGGATGGCAACCTACCAGATGGCGCAGACGACCTTGCGCAGCGTCCTGGGACAGCACGAGCTCGATGAGTTGCTTTCCCAGAGGGACAAGATCAATCAGATGTTACGACAGATCATTGATGATGCCACCGATCCCTGGGGGGTCAAGGTAAGCGCAGTAGAGATCAAGGATGTGGAGCTCCCCGCTACTATGCAGCGGGCTATGGCTGCCCAAGCGGAGGCGGAACGGGAGCGAAGGGCGAAGATCATCCACGCCGAAGGTGAACTCCAGGCTTCCGAGAAGCTGGCCCAGGCCGGGAAGATCATCGGCGAGGAGCCAACAACCCTCCAGTTGCGCTACCTCCAGACCCTGACTGAGATAGCCACCGAGAAGACCAATACCGTGATTTTCCCCCTGCCTCTGGATATACTCCGGGCATTCATGCCCGATAGAAGGGTTGAAGGACGGAGCGAGAAGTAGGGGTTCAAAATCTTAAACCCCTACTGGTGGTCTGGAGAGGATGGTAACGCATTTTAATACCTGGATCCATGAACACAAATACACATAGATTCACCCTCTGGGTGAAGGGGAGGGAATCTGTGTTCATGGATCCATGATTTTCATTTGGTATATTTTGACTGAGGAGGTAATGAGAGGTGAGTCTAACCTTTATGAATTCCAAATCAACCCTGGTGACCTCGGAATCGGTCACCGAGGGGCACCCGGATAAGCTTTGCGACTTGATTGCCGATGCTATTCTGGATGCTATTCTAGCCAGGGATCCACTTGCCAGAGTTGCCTGCGAGGTGATGGCAACCACCGGCACAGTGGTAGTAATGGGAGAGATCACCACCAATTGCTACGTCGAAATCCCTCAGATCGTTCGGGAGACCATACGCGAGGTAGGCTACACCCGTGCCAAATATGGCTTCGACTACGAGACCTGCGGGGTGCTTGTTTCCATTAAAGAGCAGTCGCCCGATATCGCTCTAGGGGTTGACGAATCGCTGGAGGTCAAGGAGGGAGCCCGAGCGGATAACCGGAGAGACGTGCTCGGTGCGGGTGATCAGGGAATGATGGTAGGCTTTGCTTGTAATGAGACCCCGGAACTCATGCCGCTGACGATTTCCCTGGCTCACAAGCTCACCAAGCGGTTGGCCAGGGTTCGAAAGGACAAAACTCTGCCCTACCTCAGGCCAGACGGGAAGTCGCAGGTTACGGTGGAGTATGAATACGGGTTACCGAGAAGGGTTGATGCTATAGTTATCGCCGCTCAGCACGACAATGCCACTGCCTCCAGGCTGATCCGAGAAGATATCATCGAAAAAGTGATAAAGCCGATGGTCCCCAGCTCGCTTCTGGATAGCAGCACCAGGTACTTCATAAATGCCACCGGGAGATTCATTGTCGGTGGCCCAATGGGGGACACCGGACTCACCGGGCGCAAGATTCTGGTTGATACCTACGGCGGATTGGCCCGACATGGCGGGGGATCCTTCTCCGGCAAGGACCCCACTAAGGTGGATCGTTCTGCCGCATATATGGCCCGCTATGTCGCCAAGAACGTTGTGGCCGCCGGCCTCGCAGATCGCCTCGAGCTTCAGGTAGCCTATTGCATTGGGGTGGCTCACCCACTATCGGTCTCTCTCGAAACCTTCGGCACCGCCAAGGTGGCTGAAGAAGCCATCTATAATCTCATTCAGAAACACTTCGACTTTCGTCCGGCGGCCATTATCGAAACCCTGAACCTGCGACGGCCTATTTACAAGGCAACGGCGGCATATGGACACTTCGGGCGCGATGACATAGATGCCCCCTGGGAGAAGATTGATAAGGCCGATATTCTGAGGGCTGAGGCCGGACTCCAGGGACGCTTCGCTCTGGAGTCCCCTTCCCCGTGACACTTGACACTATTTCCCCAGAGTCAGTTAGACGAGGGTGTTTATGTGGCGTTGTAATCGAGCGAAGCCCATCTTAAAGCATAGAAATTTCAAAATGCAAAGGGCAAATTTCTTTTTCCATTTTGCGCAAGAGTTTAGATCTAAGGGACTAAGTTCTTAATCACTGAAGGAAGGAGGGAGTCATAATGGGACTTCAGGCGAGGATGTGGTTATTAGTAGCGCTGATGTTTGGGATTCTATACGGGGTGATTGTTGGGATTGGTAGCTACATGGGGGTAGGGAACGTTACCATCTTCATCATCCTGGCGGTCTTGGTCACCGGCTTCCAATATCTGATTGGACCGTCACTAGTTTCAATGATGATGGGAGTAAAATACGTTTCCGAAAAAGAGGAACCTGAGCTTCATCAAATGGTAGCAGAACTGGCGGAAAGGGCTCGAATCCCCAAGCCAAAGGTGGGCATCTCTTCACTTTCAATTCCCAATGCCTTTGCTTTTGGCAGAACCCAGGGCGATGGCAGGGTTTGCGTCACCCAGGGGCTCCAGAGGCTACTGAGCCAGGGTGAATTAAAGGCAGTTATTGCTCATGAGATTGCGCATATTAAACACCGGGATATGATAACTATGACCCTCTTATCGGTCATTCCCTTTGCCCTCTATTGGCTCGCCTGGTCAATGATGTGGAGAGGAATGTTTGGCGGGGGAAGACAACAGGGAGGCTCCGCTGCCCTGATTGGTATGGGAGCGTTTCTGCTCTACTTCCTGACTAATTTACTGGTTTTGTATGGCTCACGGCTCAGGGAATACTATGCGGATAAAGGAAGCGTGAAAATAGGGAGTTCGCCTCACTATTTAGCCTCAGCTTTGTACAAGTTAGTTTATAGTTCAGCCCAAGCTAGAAGAACTGCCCGAGGCGAGGCAGAATTAAAAAGAGTAGGGGCAGTAAGGGCTTTCTTTCTAAATGATGTGGAAAGGGCTTGGGATGAAATCAGAGAACTTCGAGAAGTTGATCGAGATTTGTCGGGAACAATCGACCAAAATGAACTCTTAGCTCTCCGAACTAAAAAGACAAAGTTAAGTGGGGCAGAAAAGATAATGGAGCTTTTCACTACCCATCCCAATATGCTAAAGAGGATCAAGCATCTGGCTGCTTTGACATAAAAACTTCCCTTAATTTGGTTTTGGGTAGCGAGTTAGGAGTCTTGAGGAGGGGTGGCCGAGTGGTTTAAGGCGGCGGTCTTGAAAACCGCTGGGTGGCCTAGCTATCCCGTGGGTTCGAATCCCACCTCCTCCGCCGGTGCGATGAAGTCCTCCTCCCTCTAACTCCCTCCCGCCAGGGGAGGGAGGAAATGACTGAGCAGGTGAAGCAGTGAAGATGCATGAATATCAAGCCAAGATCCTCGATACCGAGCAGGAGAATCCCCTGGAGGTGGATGCCAGAGGCAAGGGCATCGAGAACTACGTCAAGCTGGATGGCGACATCGGCATCGTAGTAAATGGTGCCGGGCTGGCGATGGCGGTTATGGATACCCTCAAACTGGCTGGCGGCAGGCCGGCCAATTTTCTGGACATCGGCACGCTCAATGATTCCAGGCGAGTGGTCAATGCCTTCCGCATTCTCTCGGCTGACCCTGATGTGAAATCGGTGCTGGTCAATATCTTTGGCGGGATGGCACGCGTTGACGTCATTGCCACCGGGATCGTGGAGGCCCACAGGGAAATGGAAATCAAGTTCCCTGTGGTAGTCCGGCTTGCCGGCACCAACCTCGCCGCAGGTGAGCGCATACTGGGCGCGAATCCGGTCTGAACTTGATAAGGGCCAAAAGTTTCCCTGAGGCGGCTGAGAAGGCCGTGGCCGCTGCCCGGGGGGAGCACGGGTTCGATAGATTGAATCCCTACAGGGACGAGAGTGAGTATACTTGTTGATGAGAATACCCGGCTGTTGGTTCAAGGCATTACCGGCGGTGAGGGTACTTTTCACGCTCGAGCCTGCATCGAATACGGCACCAGAGTAGTCGCTGGCGTTACCCCGGGCAAAGGGGGTATTCTTTGGGAGAATAAGGTTCCGGTCTTCAATCAGCAAGACCCCGGCACCGAGGCGATAGTGCTGATCGGTGAGATCGGGGGCACCGCGGAGCAAGAGGCGGCGGCGTTTATCAGAAAGAGGGTCACTAAGCCGGTGACCGCTTTTATCGCCGGAGGCGCTGCTCCCCCGGGCCGGCGCATGGGACATGCCGGGGCCATCGTAACTGGAACCGCCGGACGGGCCGAGGAGAAGAAGAAGGCCCTGGTCGTCGTGGGGGTGCGCCTCGCCGAGAGTCCGGCTGAGATTCCCGAGAAGATTGGGGGAGTAACCGTTCACCACGGAGGGCGCCGAGATCGCTGAGATGAAACAAAACGAGATAGCGCCGATGATTAGTGGGGTTGCTATAAGAGTTCTTTGTGTTCTCTGCGTGCTTTGCGGTGAACGCTTACTTGGGGGATAACCTTGAGATGGAGGCTGGAAATCCAGGTCGAGGAGCCATTTCGAGATCAAGTACAGGACGGATGGCTTCGTCAGGCGGCTGAAATGACGCTCGCCTTTGAGGGGGTTGACTATCCCGCAGAGTTGAGCTTGGTTGTTACCGATGACCGGACGGTTCGCAAACTCAACCGAACCTATCGAGGGGTTGATGAGACGACCGATGTTCTGGCCTTTGCCTTTGGTGCAGAGAATTCATCATTCACCATACCCCCCGATGGAGTTACTCATCTCGGTGAAGTGATCATCTCCTGCCCCCGGGCGGCAAGGCAGGCCGAGGAGCAAAGGCATTCCCTCAAGCGAGAGGTTGCCATTCTGACCGTTCACGGCATACTTCACCTGCTGGGATATGATCACCGGGACCCGAGGGATGAACAGGATGCATCAGGGGGGGACCCCCTGAAACCCCCCGAACAGGAGATGAGAGGCCGGGAAGCGGAGATTCTTGCGAGGCTCGATTAACGTGCCGTATGAACTTACCCCCATCAGGCCACCTAGTGAGGCCCGTTCTCTACTGGTTCGGGCAACGAGAAATTGCCCCTGGGGCAGGTGTGCTTTCTGTTACGCTATGCTCTATAATCGAGAGAGGTTTCAGGTGAGGCCGGTCGAGGACATCAAGCAGGACATCCTGGCCATGAAGTCCCTGGCTCAGGAGATAACTGAGTGCAGTCAGGGTTATGGAGACTTCATTGAACAGGTGGCCATGTACAATGGCATATTCTGGCTTACTAACGAGGGGGTCAAGACGGCCTTTATCGGCGATGCCGATAGCCTCATCATGAAGACCGATGATTTAGTCGAAGTAATTGAGTTTCTCTATTGGACATTCCCCACGCTGGAAAGGGTGACCAGTTATGCCCGGGCTAAGACGGTTCTCAAGAAAACCCCGGATGATCTCAAGAAGCTACAGCAAGCGGGGCTCTCACGACTGCACCTCGGTTTGGAAACCGGGGATGATGAGCTTCTGCAATATGTTGATAAGGGCATAACGGCTGCGGAAATGATCGAGGCCGGCAGGAGGGTTAAGGAAGCCGGGATCTCTCTCTCGGAGTACGTTATCCTGGGACTCGGCGGCGAAGATCGCTGGAAGCAGCACGCTGAGGGAACAGCCAGAGTGCTCAATGCCATAGACCCCGATTTCATCCGCATACGCACACTGAGGATATTGCCGGGCACGCCCCTGGAGGAAAGGGTGGAGCAAGGAGAATTCAAGCTCCTCTCACCTGAGGGGATATTGCGGGAGGAGAGGCTGTTGATTGAACTGCTGGAGGTAAACTCACAATTTATTAGCGATCATGTATCGAACATTCTTCCCATCGATGGTAAGCTTCCAGAGGACAAGAAGGAGATGCTGGAGCGAATAGACGTTGTGCTCGATGGGCCGCAGGACCTCCGGGCAAATATCCTGCAATTCAGGGAATTGACTCATCTATGATGGTTAAGCGCTCCTCAAAACTCATTACTCAGAACTCACTGCTGACTGCTGATAGTTGATAGACGCTTTATGGAATACCGATGACATCGCCGGTCTTCTATCGCAAGTGGCGACCTCAGACCCTGGCCGATGTGGTGGGGCAGGAAGCGATCACGCGAACTCTGCTAAATGCACTGGCTACCGGCCGGGTGGCACACGCCTATCTCTTCTTCGGTCCCCGAGGAACCGGCAAGACCAGCACCGGCCGTATCCTGGCTAAGGCGGTGAATTGCCTGGACAGTGAGACCGGAGAGCCGTGCAACACCTGCTCCATCTGTCAGGCATTCATCGGGGGGCGAGCCCTGGATTTGATAGAGATCGATGCCGCCTCGAATCGTGGCATCGACGAAATCCGCAGCTTGAGGGAAAAGATAAACTTCGCTCCCAATGTCGCCAGGTACAAGGTATATATCATCGATGAAGTGCACATGCTTACCGAGCCGGCCTTCAACGCCCTGCTGAAGACTCTGGAGGAGCCTCCACCACACGTCATCTTCGTTCTGGCCACCACCGAGGTTCATAAGGTGCCGGCGACCATCACCTCTCGCTGTCAGCGCTTCGATTTCCGCCGCATCCCGCTCCCTGCCATGATTAAGCGGTTGGAGCATATTTGCCAGGAGGAGGGTATCAAGGCTGAGCCTCAGGCCTTGACGCTCATCGCCAAAAACGCCACCGGCAGCCTCCGCGATGCCGAGAATCTGCTGGAGCAGATGGTCGTCTATCATGGGCCAAGCATCGAAACCCAGCAGGTTCGCTCAGAGCTGGGACTCACCGGCGATGCCCGCGTCAGGGAACTGGCGAAGCTGATTTTGGCAAGAGATGTGCCCGGTGGGTTGAGGATGATAAACATGATCGCCAATGATGGCCTCGACCTGCGTCAATTCAATCGGGAGTTGGTGGATTATCTCCGAGGGGTTCTCTTGGTCAAGAGCGAAGCGTCTGATGCCGACTCGGCAAGCCTTAGCGCTGAAGAAATGGCGGAGGTGAAGGAAATAGCGGCTAAGGTCTCCCTGGAAGAGGTATCTCAGGCGATAAAGCTCTTTGCCCAGGCCGATTTCCGCTTCAGTCCCCAGGCCACCCTGCCGCTGGAACTTGCGATGGTCGATTATGCTATATCGGTACCCCCAACAACTGACCCCCGACACCTGATCCCTCAATCTAAGCCACAGGAAGTGATGGTTGGGCCGCCGGTTGCCAGGGTAGCCCGGGAGATTCCTCGGCCTCAAGGTTCCTCTGAGATTGAGCATCTTCAGCAACACTGGAATGATTTTGTAAATGCCTGCCGCGGTGAAGGCTCCGGGGGTAATCTGGATGCCCTGCTTCGGCGGGCCTGCAGACCGGTCTCCCTGGAGGGTCACCGCTTGACTCTGGGATTTTACGCCGAGTTTCAGAGAAGCAAGATCGAGGACCCCAAGTATGGTCGCATGGTAGAAAAGAAGCTCAAAGAGGTATTTGGGAAACCGTATGAGATACGCTGCGTTCTTATCGGCAAGGAAAGCAGGCCCGCCCCCCTATCGGCCAGTGAAAGTCCTCTGGTTAAGGAAGCGTTGAGTCGTGGGGCGAGAATTATCAGTGAGGAGTAGGTGAGATGGACAAGGGGATGTTAAAGCAAGCCCAGGAGCTTCAGGCGAAGCTGATCAAGGCGCAGGACGAGTTGGAGCATGCCACGGTTGAGGCCAGCTCCGGGGGCGGGGCGGTAACCGTGGTCGTTACCGGTCAGCAGGCGATCAGGTCGATAAAGATCTCCCCCGAGGTGGTTGATCCCGATGACGTCGAGCTTCTGGAGGATATGATACTGGCGGCGCTCAATGAGGCCATGGAGAAGGCCAGGGGGCTTGCGGCCAAGAGACTCGGGTCGTTAACCGGAGGGCTCAAGATACCGGGACTGTAATATCAGCCCGCGGCTCGTCTGGGTGGGGCATTTGGGGGGCGTGGCTATGTTAATGAGGCATCCAGATTCTTCTTGAATTCCTCCCTTGACCGGAGTCCCACCATCTGTTTGATCGGCTTTCCATCCTTGAACAGGAGCAAGGTGGGTATGCTCATGATGCTGTATCCGGAGGCTGTCTTGGGATTCTGGTCGACGTTCACCTTGGCAAATGTTATCCTGCCGGCATACTCGTTGGCCAGCCCCTCTACAACGGGGGACACTGCCCGGCAAGGCCCACACCATGGAGCCCAGAAATCAACCAGAACTGGATTTGTTGCTTTGAGCACTACCTGCTCAAAATCGGCATCGCTTACTTCTATCGGCTTGGCCATCTGTTCCTCCTTCAATCTACTGCTTGGTGTATTCGAGATACGCCGAGCTTCTTTTGGTGTGATAACGGTGAGCTCAGCGGCGCGATTTTTTGTGTCCGCTCCAGCGACTTGTTCGAAACCTATATCCTGCTGATCCAGTAATTCGGATGCCGGTGAAGGTGTACCACGGCGAGAATGACGATCTCGTTTGGATCAATTCTATAATGAGTGCTGAGTAATGAGTGAGCACGGATTACGTATTACGGACTACGAATTGACTAATGTCCGATAGCCTCCGCCACCCTCTGTTCCACCATTTGTTCAGCGAGTCGGATTGCCTGCTTTATTGCACCGGCATCACTCTTCCCATGGGTGATGATGACATTACCTTTGACTCCCAGCAGCAATGCCCCTCCTAGAGCGGTGTAGTTCAAGATGCGTCTCTGCGCTTCCCTGAAGAGCGGATTGTTATCAACCGCCTGTTTGGATAGTTCCGCGAACACCTCTCCCAATCCCTCACCTAATTTGATCACCACATTGCCGGTAAATCCATCGGTTACGACTACATCGGCCTTCCCCCTGGGGAGATCCTGTCCCTCCACATTGCCCAAGAAATTCAGCCTCCCTTTTGATAGGAGCTGATGGGTGGCACGGGCCAGCTTATTCCCTTTGGTATCCTCTTCGCCGTTTGATAGAAGCCCAATTCGAGGCTCGGAAATGTTAAATATCCTCTTCATATAGATGTTTCCCATCTCGGCAAACTGCACCAGGTGCTGGGGTTTGCAATTGGGATTCGCCCCCACATCGAGGAATAGAACTGGACCCGAAGGAGAAGTAAGAACGATGCTCAATGCCGGCCGCGATATGCCCTTTTTCTTCCCCAGCGTGAGTAGCGCTGCGGCAGCCACAGCGCCGGTGTTGCCTCCGGAGACAAATGCCGAGGAGTGACTGTTCTTGATTAGCTTGATCCCCACTGCAATGGAGGAATTCGGCTTGCGGCGAATCGCCTGGACGGGGTCTTCGCTCATGCCCACAGTCTCCTCAGCCCAGCAAGTGTTGATTCTTACTTCATTGAGATCGCACCCGCTCAGCTCTTTCTCTACCGCCTCGCGTCGTCCTACGAGAACAACCTCGATGTCACGCCCACGCCCCCCTTCCACTGCCCCCCGCACGATCTCACGCGGGGCATAGTCGCCACCCATAGCATCAACAACAATCCTGATCATCAGAATAGTGAACAGTAAATAGTGATTGGTGATTAGTAGTTACCAACTACTAATTATACCATGAACTGAGAGCGACTGAAACCCCCGTCGCTGGAAGGCCTGATTGAATGATCCTCCCCTATTGACAAAAGCCAGTAGCGCAGTTAGATTATTGGTAGCGTCATGAAAAAAAGCAGCGAAGTATGGGTTAAAAGGGAATATCCAAGAAAAGAGATTGCCGCTGCCAGGACATTGAAAAGGGTCATGGCAGACCATTATTATGAACTGGACGAGGCGGCAAAGATGGGTTTCCCCAAAATCGCCTGGTGCACCAGCGTTGGCCCGGCCGAACTCCTGAGAGGCATGGGTTTTCTGGTCTACTATCCGGAAAACCACGGCGCCATGCTGGGGGCAAGCCGGATGGCCACGGAGTTGATCCCCTATGCCAATGCGATCGGCTATTCCCCGGAGATTTGCTCCTACCTGACGAGCGATATCGGCTCTTATCTCCGGAAAAAGACCCCCCTCACCAATGCCTACAAGATTGAGTCCGTACCCAGGCCGGATGTGCTCGTCTTCAATACCAACCAGTGCCGGGATGTGCAGGACTGGTTTGGCTGGTACTCCCGGGAACTCAAAGT
>QLUN01000179.1 GCA_018725455.1 Chloroflexota bacterium | reverse complement strand
CCCTTTCAACTATTCATACGGATTGATTTGCGTAAACATTTTCTATGATTCGATGCTCAGAAGAAAACTTCGAAATTTGCGCCGATCCTGCGTGGTGGTTCATAGAAACCGTCGGTTGAGAGTGCCCCAGGACGGATGGTCTGGAGAACCCTTTCATTGGTAAGATTTATGGCCCATAACCCGATGTTCCATCGTTCGCTGTCTGGCTTCCATGAAATCGACATATTGGTCAGGCTGTAGGGCCCTTGCGAAAAATTGTTGGCGAAATCGCCATAAAGGCGCGAACTGAAGAATACATTGCCATTGATGGCAATCCGGCCGCCGCCAAGACCTTGCCCCCAGTCAAAGCCGACGTTGCCTGACCATTCAGGGGCTCGGGTCATGACGTTGCCCGATGCGTCGAATGGGCTGACCGTATTGCCGCCGTCCGGCCTCGGGAAAAAGCCCTGAGCCAGGGGAAAGTCCTTGTAGCGCGCTTTGGTATAGGCCAGTGCTGCGCGCAGGCTCAAATTGCTCGTCGGTACAATCGTCGTCTCCAGTTCTCCACCGTAAATTTCGGCATTTGCTGCGTTTTGCAGAATATAGCCCGGGCCGAACTGATCCCGCGATTGAAGCTGAAGATTCCTGTAGTCGTAATAATAGACAGCGAGATTGGCCCGCAGCCAACTCAGGGGATCCGACTTGATGCCGAATTCAGCGGCCTGGATCTCCTCGGGCTCGACCGGGACGCTCCGGGTGCTAGCCATGTTGTAGACACCGCTCTTGAAGGCGGTGCTCCAGCTCGCATAGGCGTTTGTCTTGTCATCCAACTCGTACCGAACACCGATTTTGTAGTTGAAATTATTGAACGTCCTGTCGACGTTGTTGACGATGAGGTTGCCGTTCACGGTCTGCGAAAACTCCCGCGTTTCCGTGGTGTAACGACCGCCGATATTCATGAACAGGCCAGTTGCGACCTCATAGGTCGCGTCCGCAAAGCCCGCAAAGGAGCGCCCGCCGAGTTCGGGCTCGAGAGTCGGGCCAGCGAGAGGAAGGGAAGGATTGGCGGCGGTCCATGGCTGAAGAAAGGCGTTGCCACCGAACTGGTAGAAGTAGCCGCCCACCAGCCATTGCAAGGGGCCCGGGTTTGAGGAACTCAGCTTGATCTCCTGGCTAACCGACTCCGAGCGGAAGATCGCCGCAAAGTTTCCGAGTTCTAAGTTGGAGGCATCCGAATCAGTGTTTTGGAAAAAGCGCATGCTCAAGAACCCGCTCGTGGATTCAATGTTGATGCCGTCAAGCTCCAGCGTCATGTGCAAGGCTCCGGTCCAGCGTCTCGTATCCAGCCGGGGAATCTCGGTCAATGAAGCCTGCCACGCATCGGTCGGCAATATGACACCAGGGAACCGGCGACCGGCGGTGTTGCCATCGATCGGTTGCGGGGAATTCGTCGTGCTCTTCTGGTCGAAGAATTCGCCGGTGAAGACGATCTTGAAATTATCGACGGGTTGGAAAAGGAGCTTGCTGCGCAGGTTGATGACCCGTTGGTCCCCGAGCGTCCCGCCGCGGACCAGATCCTCGATGTAGCCATCGTTCCTCCGAAAAAGACCGGCAACATCCAGTGCTACGTTGTTGCTGAGCGGGCCGGTGACATAAAGTCGGGCGTCATAGTCGCCCGCATCCGGGCCCATCCGCCCAGCGCGCAGCGCCGCCTTGCCCCGAAAATCGAAGCTCGGGTCGGGAGTGATGACATTGATGAGACCGCCGGTCGCGTTGCGACCGAAGGTAGTACCCTGTGGGCCGCGCAACACTTCGACGCGTTCGACCTCGACAAGGTCGATCCAGTTCGCCACGGATTCTGGCTGGTAGACACCGTCGATGTAGGTGGCGATGTTGGATTCGTCGCCGATCGAGATGCCGGTGGAGCCTACGCCGCGAATAACCGGCTGGAACAGGCCCATATTTCGGCTACCAATGAAACCGGGGACGACCTGTGTCAGGTTTTGCACAGTCAAGACGCCGGTCGATAAAAGAGCCTCCCCAGCGAGCGCTGTTACTGCGACCGGAACCTGTTGCAGCCGCGCTTCACGGCGGGTGGCAGTTACGACAATATCTTCAATGCCAGACGGGGATGCTTTGTCTTGGACCGGTTCATCAGAGGCAACTTGTGCCCAAGCGACCTGAGGGTGTAACAGGAGTGTAATTGCAAATGAAGTAGACGCGAGATAACATAGTGCAGACTTTGACATGTTTCCTCTCCCAAAGTATTTTTTTATTTGAAGTTTTGAATAATTATTTAGTTTGACGTTGCCCAGTGTTTGCCGATAGTGGCGTTCCTGTCGATCTCGATCACTTCATCGTTTATCAACGTAACCAAGCCTGCGGGATCGATCAGGTTTGCCTGTTTGAGGCGGATTTACTGCAGTTCCACATAGTTGCTGTTGGCGGCGATCGCGTAGAACAGCGAATGACGCTTGCTGGCATCCATCACGCTTTGGCCAATCTGGGTCGAACGATATAGCCCGGTCATGTCCAAATTCTCGGTCACGATCTTGGGGTTAATTTCAGTCGGT
>QLUN01000178.1 GCA_018725455.1 Chloroflexota bacterium | reverse complement strand
ATGTCGTGGGGTTTTAAAGCGACTTTGCCGCTTAATCATATCGACAACATTTTGTCTATGTTGCGCCGATAAACACCCATTTTATATTACTACACTCAGAGAATTCTGTCAACTACCCGAGCATTACTTCCTCAAGCAAGGATTTGCTCCGGAACAGCCTCAAAAGCCAACTCCTGCGTCTCCAGCCATTCCAGGTCGCAGCGCAGGCAGCGCTTGCATTCCTCGCCAATGGCAACCTCGTCCATTCCCAGCTCGACTTCGTTGAAGTTGCCTCGCCGCTCGGCAATGAGCAACTTGGGCATCTCCGGACGATGGGCATTGGCGTAGTCATCGAGGTTGAATTGCTGTTCCATCACCTCATACCCGGCCACGACCGGGATTTTCTTCACCTCGCCGGTACGCAAGTAATGATCTACCTCTCGGGCTACCTGATTCCCCTGGGCCACGGCCTGAATCACCGTTGCCGGGCCGCTCACGGCGTCTCCGGCAGCGAAGATCCCGGGACGGGTAGTGGCCAGTGCATCGCTGACCACGAGGGTGGTACCACCGTTGATATCAATGCCAGAGCCATCCGACCACGAAAGGTCAGTGTCCTGACCAATGGCGGGTACCAGCACATCCACCTCGATCACGAAGTTGGAGCCTTCCTCAGGAACCGGTCTCCTTCGGGCGGAGCTATCGAACTTGCCCAGAACCTGGTTCTGCACTTCGACACCGGTCATCTTGCCATTTTCGCTCACCACGCGCACCGGGTTGGTGAGGAAGTTGAAGATGGTGCCCTCCGCCTCGGCTGCCGCAATCTCCTCTTTGTGGGCCGGCATATCCTTACGCGTCCGGCGGTAGATTATGTGTACCTCGCCGGCTCCCAGTCGCCAGGCTGAGCGGGCGACGTCTATAGCCACGTCTCCGCCGCCTACGATCGCCACGCGTTTGCCCGCCACATCAGGTCGATTGCCTAGGGCGATATCGCGCAGGAAGTCCACCCCATGGTAGACCCCCTCCATATGCTCGCCCTCAATATTGAGTTTACGGCTCTTATGTGCGCCGATGGCCAAAACCACCGCCTTGTAACCCTCTTCGTTCACCATGCTATTGATGGTAAAGTCCTTCCCCAGCGCCTGATTGAGCTTGATCTCCACACCGGCCCGCTTGATGTTCTCGATCTCAATGTTGAGAACGTCACGAGGAAGACGATATTCGGGAATACCAGCGACCATCATGCCACCTGCTATGGGAAGCTTCTCAAATACGGTGACTTCGTAGCCCTTCTGGGCCAGGCGCAGCGCGGCCGTCAAACCTGCCGGTCCTGCGCCGATAATGGCCACCCGCTCGAGTCTGGAGTTTGGAGTCTGGGGTCTGGAGTCTCGACTCTCGACTCTCGATCTCGTGATCGGCCATGAAACGCTTGCTATCCCGAATAGCGATGGGCTCGTCAATGTCTGCCCGGCGGCAGCGCGTCTCGCAGAAAGCGGGACACACCCGCCCACAGATCAGGGCAAAGGGATTGCGGAGGCGATGGATTTCCAGTGCCTCGGTATAACGGCCCTGGGCCACCAGAGAGATGTAGCTGGGCACATCCACCTCGGCCGGGCAAGAGTTGGTACAACGAGCCCTCACCAATGCCTTGCAGGTGCCTGCCTGGCACTTCTTGTCCACAATGTGTTCGATGAGCTCATCTTCGAAGTAGCGCAGAGCGGACAGCACCGGGCCGGGAGTGAGCTGGCCCATGGCGCACAAGCTGCTGGCCTCCATGCTGGCCGAGATTTCCTTGATGGTTTGGATGTCCTCCAGTCGCCCGTGCCCCTCGGTGATGCGGGTGAGTGCTTCGAGCATGTGCATGCCGCCGACGCGGCAGGGCACACACTTGCCGCAAGATTCCGCAGTGGCGAAACGGAGGAAGAACTGGGAGAATTCCACCATGCAGGTGTTCTCATCCACCACGATCATCCCCCCGGATCCCATCACAGCGCCCACCTCCACGAGGGAATCGAAATCCACGGGAAGGTTCAGGTGCTGAGCCGGCAGGCATCCGCCCAGCGGGCCGCCGGTCTGTACCGCTTTGAATTGCTTATCGTCGGGAATACCACCGCCGATATCAAAGACTATCTCACCCATGGTAATACCCATGGGAACCTCTATCAGCCCGGTGTTGTTTACCTGGCCGGTCAGGGCAAAGATGGCCGTGCCCGGGCTGCGCCGCGTCCCGATGGCGGAGAACCAGTCAGCTCCCCTGGCGATGATTCGCGGGATGGTGGCGTAAGATTTCACATTGTTAATGTTCGTCGGCTTACCCCAAAGACCCTTCACCGCCGGGAAGGGCGGTCGGGGGCGAGGCTCACCACGCCGACCCTCGATACTGGCTAGCAGCGCCGTCTCCTCACCACACACAAATGCCCCTGCGCCCTCCTTAATCCGGAGGTGGAAGCTGAAATCTGTGCCCAGGACATTACTACCCAACAGGCCATATTCCTCTGCCTGTGCGATGGCCACCTTGTAACGGATGTTCCACCCAAATTTTGGCGATAGTTCTGGAAAGCGAATCTAAATTGCCTCATTTCCCCTAT
>QLUN01000177.1 GCA_018725455.1 Chloroflexota bacterium | reverse complement strand
TGGGATTTAACCTCTTCGGTGATGGCCTGAGGGATGCACTGGACCCACGCTTGAAATATTGAATAGGTCAAGCAAAGAGTTTTCTGAAGGGGAGAAAATTTCTGGCGGTTTAACCGGTATGCTCAAACCATATTGACTCGTCGGTGAAGATTGCCGGAATGCCACCAGTGTGAAGGAAGACCACATTTTCGTCACTGCGAAAGCGACCCTTTTTAATCAAATCAATGAGCCCGGCCATCGCCTTGCCAGTATAGACCGGGTCAAGGAAAATTCCCTCCTTCTCGGCTACCAACTTGATCGCTTCAATACCCTCCGTCGTGGGTATAGCATATCCTTCTCCAACGTATTCGTCATAGACCTCTATCTCGGCCGGGCTGAAAGGAATTGATAAATCCAGATGTTCTGCCGTCTCCTCGGCCAGGCCGGCTACCCTTTCCTTTAAGAGCATCGCCTCTCGAGATACGCTGATTCCGATTACTCCCATGTTGAGGTTGAGTGCCTTTGTCCCCAAAACCACCCCTGCTTGAGTTCCTCCTCCCCCACAAGCTAAGACTATGGAATCAAACTTGATCCCTTTTTCATTAGCCTGAGCCAAAAGCTCTGTCATTGCTAAAGCATAGCCCGACGCACCAATACAGTTTGACCCACCGGAAGTGATGACGTAGGTATTATGGCCCTTTTGGGAAAGTTCAGAGGCTATTTCCTCCACTATTTGATTGATTTGTTCAGCATCTTTGGCATTCAAGAAACGAATCTCAGCTTGCAAGAGGTGATCGAGCAGCAAATTAGCCTTGTAACTAGAGGGCTTTTCCCCACGCAGGACTAACACCGTCTTAAGCCCCAGCTTATTGGCTGCCGCAGTAGTCATCCGAACGTGGTTTGACTGTATGGCACCGGCGGTGATAATAGTATCTGCCCCCTGATTAAGGGCATCGCCCATCAAGAACTCAAGCTTACGCGCCTTATTTCCCCCAAATGCCAGGCCGGTATTGTCATCACGCTTGATAAATAACCGTGGCCCACCCAATTTCTGGCTTAAATTGCCCATCTCCTCCAGGGGTGTCGGAAGAGCAGCCAGCCTTACCCGAGGTAATTTTCCTATTTGCATCGAACGCTCCTTTCTTTTATGAAATCAAGCGGGATTGCCTCCCGGGTGTGGTCATCCCGACCGATCACCGTTTCGGCCTTAAAGAGGGCATTTAAGATCGCCTCCTCGGTCGCTTCGGCGGCCGCTTGAAAGAAAGGCGAAATCCCCGCTTCGTTCAACTTTGTTTCTGTTCTGGTAAGCTCCTTTGAATAATGAGGGACCTGATTTGCAGTGGAAAAGCTGATAACGATATCCCCGCTTCCGTGAGCCGAGGTTGCCCCGGTGCGCGCCAGGCCGTGGGTAGCGCGTCTGGCAAGCCTTTTGAGTTGCCTTGAAGAAAGGGGGGCATCAGTAGCCACTATGATTATGATCGAACTCCCCGCCATTTCCGTTTCAGATTCAACCACCCCCGGCTCCTCTTCTAGCGGAACACCATTAATGACAAGCTCCCCCCTTTTTCCGCAGTTGACCAACGTTAACAGCCCCACGGTAAAGCCATCAGGGAGAATACGTGAGGAGGTTCCAATCCCTCCCTTAAAGCCAAAGGCTGACATTCCCACACCTGCTCCCACTGATCCTTCCTCAACCGGACCGCTTGTGGTATTTAAGGCAGCCCGAACGTGTTCTTTTCTTACATGACGTCCATAAATATCGTTTAAGTAGCTGTCGTTGCATTCACATACCACCGGATTGACCGAGGTGATTTTATCTTCGTATTGCAGCATATATTCGATCAAGGCGTCGGCGACCAGCCCTACATTCAGGGTATTGGTGAGCAGTATAGGGGTTTCCAGCACACCTAACTCCTCGATTTGCATCAGGCCGATTGATTTTCCAAAGCCATTGATTACGTGGACTGCTGCCTTTACCTTAGAGAGAAACAGATTTTCAGAATGAGGCTTGATTGCAGTCACCCCGGTGCGCACTGGTCCAAGGCCAGGCTGGAGCTTCCCCGCACCACGAACGAGGCTTGCATGGCCCACCTCAACCCCAGCTACATCAGTAATAGCATTCCACCGGCCCGGTTTCAGCCGACCGATGAAAATCCCCAGATCCCGTGCGCCTTGCCTTTTTCCCATTTGATAACCTGACCTCCGCACTTGTTGTTCTCCGCTACGTAGCGGCGAGGTTTATCCTCGGTGAGGGTGTGTGGCGGGAGACAAGCCCTTGCGCTACATTTTCAGGATTCCGTTGGTGAGCCACCCCCGATGGGTGTTTATTCTTGAATTGTGAAGAAGCTATCTTTCCCATCGGGAGGCTATTGGCGATGCTGTCAAATTATATCATGAACAAGGGAGTTAAGTCCATCACTACCAGCGCGGGCGACAAAACTTATGTTTTGTGTTATCCTAACATTGATAAGCTTTGGGCATTTGAGCAGCAATAAAGTTGACTGCAGCGTCGGTAATAGGTAAGTTTTTCCAAAAATTGTGCTTGACAGGTTTGATGAAATGTGGTATAATGAACCTAGCTTTTGGAGAA
>QLUN01000176.1 GCA_018725455.1 Chloroflexota bacterium | reverse complement strand
TGTTCGTGAGAATACCTGCCCCTGGTGACATCCCGATCCCAGCGGAGAAGTCTCGCCTGGGGGAATGCCCGGGCAGTCTCATCCTCCACTTTTTGGGTGCCGATACCCAGGAATTTTATCCGTCGGCTCCAGCATTCGGGACAGGAAGTTGGGGGCGGAATATTGTAATTACACTGATGGCAGATCAGATGATTCTCCGCGGCATGATAGGTCAGCGTCATGTCACAGCGGCGACAGCGCATGACATGGCCGCAGTTGCGGCACTGCACAAAGGAGGCAGTTCCCCGGCGATTCAGAAATAGAATCACCTGTTCACCAGCGGACAGGGCTTCATTGATACCGCGGGCTAATTGCCGGCTGAAGATGCTGCGGTTACCCTGCTTGAGTTCGCGGCGCAGATCAACGACCTCTACCTGAGGCAGCCCCTTGAGTCGGGCTTCGCCGACCCTCGCCGGCAGTTCGAGCAAGTGGTAACGGCCGGTATGAGCTCGATGGTAGCTGGCGATGTCCGGGGTAGCGCTTCCGAGGATTACCACCGCACCGGTAAGCTCAGCCAGTTTCAGCGCTACATCACGGGCGTGATAGAGCGGGCTCTTGTCATGTTGCTTATAGGTCCACTCGTGTTCCTCGTCGATTACGATGAGCCCCAGGTCGGGCTGAGGGGCAAAGATAGCGCCTCGCGAACCGATGACCACATCGCATTCGCCATCCCGAATTCGATACCACTCATCGAATTGTTCCCCTGGGGAAAGCTTACTGTGGAGGACGGCCACTCTTCCCGGGAAGCGAGAGGCAAAGCGGGAGATGGTCTGCGGCGTCAGGGCAATCTCCGGAACCAGAACGATGGCCTTCTTACCATGGACGACGGTCTCCTCCAGAGCTCGGAGGTATATCTCTGTCTTGCCGCTGCCGGTAACACCGTGCAGCAGAAAAACCCCCGCATCCCAGTCGATAGTCCGACTGCTGACTGCCGACTGCCGACTGCCGACTGATTGAAGCCTCTCCCGAATCTTGCTCCATGCCGCCTCCTGATCCGGGGTCAGCCTCGGCGGGGGTGTTACCGGGAAGTTTCGGTGAGCCAGCGGATCGCGTGCTACCCTGACTTGTTCAATGGCGACCAGCCCCTTTTTCTCCAGTGATCGAGCTGTAACCGAAGAGGCCCCTGACTTTCTCGTGGCTGTTGAGAGGGGAAGGGCGTCGCTTTCGGCCGTAAGAACTTTCAAGAGTTCAGCCTGTTTGAACGCCTTCCTTTTCTCCAGGGCGGCGATCTCAGCTTGGATATTATCGACGGCCAGGCGGATGTGCGGTACCATCTTGGCACTAACCCTGGCTCGCTCCAGTTCAACGGTCTTGGCCACCATTCCCTTGTATATCAGTTGCTTGATGGCGGTCTCCAGTTGCTTTTGAGGCGCCTTCTCCCGCAGTCGACGCATATCAACACGCCCATTCTTTTGCACCAGGTGAAACACCTTCTTTTGCACGGGTGTTAGCGCGGCCGCGGCTTCTTCGGGGGCATCGGGAAGGCATTGAACAAAGGTGAGTATCCTCCGCTCAAATCCCGGGGGCAGCATAAGGGATGAAGCGTCGAAATATGAGGACAGGTAATATTCGCCGATCCATCGGGCGAGCTCGATTTGATATGGTCGCAGGAGCGGGCGTGAATCGATGACTTGAGCGATGGCTTTAGTTGCTTCGACGGGGGAGTGGTCGGTCAGATTGAAGACCACCCCCTGGAGAAATCTCGACCCAAAGGGCACCCAGACCGCGCAACCTATGGATATGAGTTCCGAGTTCCGAGTTCCGAGTTCCGAGGGGGGTGGTGCCTCCGTACTCAGCACTCCGTACTCAGTACTCGGTCGGGAGAGGGTGTAAGTAAAAGTTCGCGGCCTCGCCGGTGGGGCGTTGACCGCAACCTCGGCATACTTCATCCCGTTATCTCGATTTCATCTTCTGGCGAGTCTTCTTTCTGCTCAGGCCTCGCAGATAATACAGCTTTGCCCGGCGGACATGGGCGTGCTTTACCACCTCCACCTTCTCCAGGAGTGGTGAATGATAGGAGAAGGTGCGCTCCACGCCGACCCCGTGAAAGATTTGCCTCACGGTAAAGCTGGCCCCGGCGCCGCTGCGTCGGATGCGGATGACAATGCCGTTGAACACCTGCGTGCGTTCTCGCCCGCTTTCAACAACCCTGAAGCTGACCCTGACGGTGTCGCCAGGCCCGAACTCAGCAATATTGGGATTGACCTCAATGTTCACTACTGATCGCATATCCATTTCACTAACAGTCCTTCTTTTGTTTTTTGGTTACCTGTTCTCAGCTATTTCCGATGTCGTTTGGGCTTCTATTCCACTCTTTCTACATCAGCCCTTTTCATTTACGAGGGTTCGATGAATCGAACCCCTACATTTGCGCTGAATCAAGCCCCTCTACCACTTGTATTCTAACACAATTTGCCCCTTTTTTCCACCACAAAGGGTTCTCGATATTTTGGAGATTGAGAACTACCCAAGAAACCTTTATAATCAAACAAAGGGGTGTTGATTCATGGCATGGAAAGAGATAGAAAGCGCACTCGCGCCGGGG
>QLUN01000175.1 GCA_018725455.1 Chloroflexota bacterium | reverse complement strand
TGAAGGTGGCGATACCACATTGCCGGGGAGGGAAGGTAGAAAGATGAACAACCCAGAGATCCTCCGTAAGCCTCTCCATATCACTCATGCCGTCTTTAGTAATGATGGTTGGTGCTGGCACTGTTCCGAACATAATTAATTTCCCTAACCCGAACAAGCCGGAACCAAAAAGGCAGTTCGGGTTAGGGTTTCACGTGGTTAATGAAAGGCTAAAGCCTTAATTCCTGGCTGTTATTCAACCGATTCCCTCACCCAATCCAGGTACCCTTCATGGCCATCGATAATGGGGAGGGCGATGATCTCCGGCATCTCATAGCTGTGCAATTCCTGAATCCGCCCTATGATCTCCTTCACCTTCCCGGCCATCGTCTTCATTATCAGGAGAGCTTCCCCCTCCTCTTGCACCTCTCCCTTCCACCTGAAGTAAGAATTGACCTCGCCGACATTCACGCAGGCAACCAGCCTTTCCTCCACTAAGGCTCTTGCTATCCTTCCGGCCTCCTCACGGGGGCTAGTGCAAAGAATCACTGCAAACATATTCCCTATCCTCTCTCATACCCTATCATCTTCCTCACCAAAGGATCTCAGGAACACCTCGGGAATCTTAGGGACGTGACTATCTACCCACTCCTGAAGGCAACTAAGGGAACAGTAGCTATAGTGCTCAACAGATTCGAGACCCTTCCAGTAGGAGACCGTAAGCCACCCTTTGAGCACCTCACAAGGGGGCTCGCTATGGGAATGTTCCACCTTTCTGCCGCATGAACCACAAATAACAAACCATCCCCGCATTCCAGCCTCCTCCCAGTAATAGTTTAGTTTCTCCAAAAGCCAGGTTCATTATATCCACATTTCATTAAACCTGTCAGGCATAAATTTTGGAAAAACTTACCTGTTACCCCTCCCATTTCGTAGGTTCAAAGTTCAGGGTTCAAGGTTCAACGGTTACGTAGCCCCAACCCCGAACCGTGAACCGTTTATGCTAGACAGCGATTACCTTTTTGACCTCAGGCACCTGCTCTTTGAGAACTCGCTCGATGCCCATCTTGAGGGTCATCGTTGACATGGGGCAGCACCCGCAGGCGCCGACAAGTTTCACCCGCACCACATCACCATCAACACCCACCAACTCCACATTTCCGCCATCAGCCTGAAGCGCCGGCCTTATGAGATCGAGGGCAGCCTCAACTTTCTCTCGCATGATTTTTCCTCCTTTTGAGCATACTCTTTCCTCGGCGCAATTTAATTTCTACCTGAATCCGTGAAGTCAAAGTTGCTTCACCTACAGGGTGAAGGTGAGTGAATCTGTGTTCACGGATCCACATTTTAGTATATCCCAGGCAAGTCAATTTGTAAAGATAGACTCCTCCCGCATTGAGCCCTCTGATGTAGGGACTGCTGCACCCTTTTCCAGACCAACTCACCTATCTTCTTCCTGGGCTGAGCGGCATCAATCAGTAACCAATGCTCGGGATCGGCATTGGCCATCTCCAGGTAGCCTTGCCGGACCCGACGGTGAAAAGTGATCTCCTCCCGCTCGAAGCGGTCGCCTGTAGACGCCCTGCCTTTGCGACGCAGTCCCTCTCCTGCCTCCAGATCCAGCAGGACAATGAGATCAGGGTGAAGTCCTCCGGTAGCGATGTTATTGATCGTTTCGATGGTTTCGAGATCCAATCCTCGCCCATAACCCTGGTATGCCAGTGTAGATACTGTGTAGCGGTCGCTGATAACGATGTAATTCTGGTCCAGAGCAGGACGAATGACCTCTGCGACCAACTGGGCGCGGCAGACAGCAAACAGGAGCAGCTCGGTTAGCGGATGAATCTCTGTTTCTCTATGCTTCAGAAGCCTGCCGACTTTATCTCCGATGACGGTACTCCCCGGTTCTTTCACCGAGAGCACCGCTACCCCTGAGCCGGAAAGACGTCGCCTCAGTGCTCTCGCCTGGGTGCTCTTGCCGCTTCCTTCCACACCCTCGAACAGTATAAATGAGCCCACTATATCGAAATTATAGACCATGACGCCGTCTGGTGCAAGGTCAGAGGTCGGGCCTTAATCCGTGGATAAAATGTTAAAAGCGAAGCTAATCAGATTGCTTCCAATCATCACCCAGTGGGTAAGCGTTTTGTGTCTGGACTCACGGATTAAGGGAAGAGACTATCCATTGACAAAAGTTGCCGGATAATGTAGAATAACACTAACATCTGGATCCGTGAGCGCAGATTCACTCCTTTTCACCCTGTGGGTAAAGCAACTTTGACTTCACGGATTCAGAAAGGGTGTGAGCAGGTAGACAAGATGTAATCTTGACATAGCTTCTGTTATCATCAATGAAAACCAAGTTGGTGGTAAAGCAGATACCGAGAGTTCCTCGGGAATTAACGCCTGTGGAGAGGAGGGCTCTGGCTCAGATGTAAGTCTGGGTGAAACCAGCCTCGATGAAGCAGGAAGCAAGCACATGAGTTATGTCCTCGGATGTAACAAGTGATAAGACTTGTGGAACGGTTCAATGCGCTTATTCGGAACGAGCGGAATAAGGGGAGTGGTGGGGGAGGAGCTGGCCGTAGATTTCTTGCGGGATATCGGTCGGGCGATAGGCGCCAATTTAC
>QLUN01000174.1 GCA_018725455.1 Chloroflexota bacterium | reverse complement strand
ACCAGGACCGCACAAAATACAGGGCATCGGCGCCGGGTTTGTCCCCGACGTCCTGGATGTTGAGCTGATTGATGAGATCATCGCGGTGAGCAACGAAGATGCCTTTAAAACTGCCAGAGACCTGATTCAGAAGGAAGGAATCCTGGCAGGAATTTCCTCCGGTGCCGCGGCCTGGGCTGCCTTGCAGGTGGCGAGAAGGCCTGAAAACAAAGGGAAACTCATTGTGGTGGTCCTGCCGGATACCGGAGAACGTTACTTAAGCACGCAACTATTTCGGGAGGAATAAGAAATGAGAATGCTCAAGTAGCCCTTCCGCTCCTCTCCTGGCTACTCGACGGTCTCGGCGCTCTCTGTGGTGAACGGTTACCATTTTTAGTACAGAGACTATTGCATAACTCATTCCAGAGGGGTTTCTTCCTGAAGTAAGCCGAGAGATTCTTTCAGATAGGTTATGCAACGCTCTCAGCACAATGTAAGCGTTCGGGAAAGGACTTGAGAATCATGTTTAGAACCTTGAGGGAAGATATCCGGACAGTCTTTGCCAAAGACCCGGCGGCTCGGAGCTGGCTGGAGGTCATCCTTTGTTATCCCGGACTCCATGCCTTCTGGTCGCATCGCGTGGCGCATTTTCTCTGGAGACACCGGCTTCGTCTTCTGGCCCGGCTGCTGTCGCACCTCAGCCGGTTCTTCACCGGGATCGAGATTCACCCCGGAGCCAAAATCGGCAGGCGCTTCTTTATCGACCATGGAGCCGGGGTGGTCATCGGGGAGACAGCCGAAATCGGCGATGATGTCTTGCTCTATCAGGGGGTGGTTCTGGGCGGGACAGCATTGGAGAAGAAAAAGCGTCATCCCACACTGGGGTCTAACGTGGTTGTCGGTTCAGCAGCGATCTTGCTCGGTCCTATCACCGTTGGCGATGGGGCACGGGTCGGTGCCAATTCGGTGGTGGTGAAACCCGTGCCGCCCGGCGCAACTGTCGTGGGGGTCCCCGGACGCGTGGTTGGGGATAAAAAAGAGACGGTTGAAAAGTTGGAGCATGGGAGGCTACCCGACCCCGTGGCGGAGGCAATTGGAGTGGTGCTAATGAGACAGAACAAGCTCGAAAGACGACTGGAGATGCTGGAGACCTCAGCGGGGATAATAGCCGCCAGAGATGAGCGAGGCGAGAAAAGGCGGGAAGTGGAGAAGGAATTCATCCATGGAGGAGGAATATGAGAAGGGTCTATCTTGATTGTGCCGCCACCACACCTATGCGGGATGAGGTTCTGGAGGCGATGTCGCCCTATTTCAAGGTTAGGTTTGGGAATCCATCGAGCATTCATTCCTTTGGGCAGGAGGCCAAAGGAGCCATCGAGGAGGCGCGCGAGAAGGTGGCAGCGCTCGTCGGTGGGCGAGGTGAGGAGATCGTCTTCACCAGTAGCGGAACGGAGGCGGATAACTTCGCCATAAAAGGCACTGTATATGCCAGCAAACGCAACGATAATCATATCATCACCAGCAGCATTGAGCACCACGCAGTGCTCGAGAGTTGCCATTTTCTGGAAAAGCGAGGAACCAGCGTCACCTATCTGCCGGTGGATAGGTATGGCCTGGTAGATCCAGAGGATGTCAGGGCAGCCATCACCGAGAAGACCGTTCTGATCTCGATTATGCACGCCAGCAATGAAGTAGGCACCATCGAGCCCATCGCCGAGATCGGGAAGATCGCCCGGGAGAGGGGCATCCCTTTGCATACTGATGCCGTGCAGACAGCGGGACACATCCCGGTGAATGTAGATGAGCTGGGCGTTGACCTGCTATCTCTGTCGGCACACAAGCTCTACGGGCCAAAGGGAATGGGTGCGCTTTATATCCGCAAGGGCACCAGGCTGGTTTCTTTCATGCATGGCGGCGAGCAGGAAAGAAGACGCCGGGCGAGCACCGAGAATGTGCCGGGGATCGTCGGATTTGGTAAGGCTGCAGAGCTATCTCAGAGTGAACTTAGTAAGGAAGCCCAGCGATTGACTTCGCTCCGCACAAAGCTGATCGAGGGCCTCTTCGAGCGAATCGATCGCCTTATCCTCAATGGTCATCCGACAAAGCGATTGCCGAACAATGTGAATGTGAGCATCGAATTCGTTGAGGGGGAATCGATACTCCTCAATCTCGACCTGGAGAACATTGCCGTTTCCACCGGCTCGGCATGCAGCTCCAGCAGTCTGGAGCCATCCCATGTCTTGCTGGCGCTGTGTCTGCCACACGAACTCGCCCATGGCTCGTTGCGATTTACCATGGGACTGTATACCATTGAAGAGGATATCGACCGGGTGCTGGAGGCGTTGCCGCCAATCGTGGCCCGGCTGAGGGCCATGTCACCGCTTCTGAGGCAGTCGGGAATTTGAATTTACACCGGTGTAGGAGGTTCCTAATGAGTGCGCCGAGCCAAGCTCACATTACTTGGTGACCCACAATGGATGGTAGAAAATGAGACGACTAAGCCTATTTGATGGAGCGAAGTGGGAAATCCAATCTGGGGAAAGGACAGCCACCACCCCAGAAGCCTTGCACCCAGTGCAGTAATGAGCTGTGGTGAAGCCAGGGGGATGGGATACTGGGCCGCAACGCAA
>QLUN01000173.1 GCA_018725455.1 Chloroflexota bacterium | reverse complement strand
GCCGGTGGAAAATGGCCTCCGGTCTGCCAATCTGTTCCAGTTGCCCGGCGTTCATTACACCAACTCGATTTCCCATAAAGAGCGCCTCTTCCTGGTCATGGGTGATAAAGATGACGGTCGCTCCGGCACGGGCCAGTATGCTCTTGACCTCGGCCCGTATCCGAGTCCGCAGGTCTGCATCCAGATTGGAGAAGGGCTCATCCAGCAGGACAACCTGCGGCCCGGGAGCCAGGGCGCGCGCCAGGGCGACCCGCTGCTGTTGTCCGCCGGAGAGTTCGTGGGGGTACCTCTGTGCAATGTCCGATAGGTCTACCATCTGCAGTGATTCCCTTACCCTTTGTTCGAGCTCCTGCCGACTACATCCTCTTAGGCCGAAGGCGATGTTCTTAAAGACTGTCATGTGAGGAAACAGGGCATAGTCCTGAAAGACAATACCAACCCCTCTTTTTTCAGGCGGAATCCATCTGCCTCCAGCAACAATATCCTCTCCTATGGCTATAGTTCCGGTATCAGGCTCATCAAGCCCGGCAATAAGTCTGAGTAGTGTTGTCTTACCACACCCTGAAGGTCCGAGCAGTGAGAAAAACTCTCCCTTTTCTACTTGAAGGGTCAGGTCAAGGACAGCCGTTACTTTACCAAAAAACTTGGATACCTGCCGCAAGGTAACATGGGTTGTAGTAGTCTCCATCGTATTGGCATGGTCTTCATGTGAGTTGAGGGCCATGTGCACCTCCTCTGCTCTCAGATTCACTACGGGTGCCTATCCGCATCAACAATATCACCGGCAGTATGCCCACTAGCACAATGGTGAGCGCCGGCAGGGCGGCGCCGGCCCACAGGGACTCAGCCGCCATCTGCCAGACCCAGATGGCAAGGGTGTCATAGCCGAAGGGTCGCAGCATCATGGTGATGGGCAGTTCTTTCATCACATCCACAAAGACCAGGGTCGCGCCGGCCAACAGGCCGGGGGCGATCAACGGGAGATGGATGCGCCACAAGAGTTTCCTTGGCGAGGCGCCTAAGGATCTGGCGGCCATGGCGATATTGGGGGTGATCTTATCGAGGCTCGACTCGACGGAGTTGTAAGCTACCGCCATGAACCGCACCACATAGGCATAGATCAGTCCGACCACTGAGCCGGTGAGCAGCAGGCCAATCGTCACGCCGCGCCACTGCTCGACGAGGTCATTCAGCGCGTGGTCGAAGGCCGAGAGGGGTACCAGTACCCCGACGGCGATGACCGCTCCCGGAACAGCGTAGCCCATCGTGGCCAGGCGCGCGGTGAAACGGGCCAGCCGGCCACCGCCCATATGCACCCCGTTGGCCACTACCACGGCCAAGACGATAGCAGTTGCGGTCGCCAACCCGGATAGAATCAGGCTGTTGCCGGCCAATTCCCAGTATATGGCCAGGGCTCCTGGTGGCATATGGGCGGCCTCGCGGACTGTCCAGAGGGCTAGTTGCGCTACCGGCAGAACGAAGGCCACTGCTAGCACCAGAGCGCAAACCCCGGCCGCGGCCCACCCTCCCCAGCCTGAGAATCTCACCCGCCCTATGCCTGGGGACCGCCCCCCTTTTTGGGAATAGCGCGCCCGTCCCCGGACCCATCGCTCGAAGAGGATGACCACCAGGGCGAAGAGCACCAACACCCCGGCCAGTTCCGTCGCCGCGCGTAAATCCATCATGCCATGCCAGACGCGGATGATACCGTCAGAGAGGGTGGGGAAGTTGAAGAAGCGCACCGTAGCAAAATCAGTCAGCGCCTCCATCAGCGCCAAGGTTACTCCGGCGGCGATCGAGGGGCGCGCCAGGGGGATGGCAAGGCGAAAGAACGACTGCAGCCGGCTGTAGCCCATGGCTCGCGCCGCCTCAAAGGTGTTGCCTGACTGCTCATGAAAGGCCGCCCGCGCCAGCAGGTAGACATAGGGATAGAGGACCAGAGTCATCACCAACACCGCGCCGCCGCCGGAGCGGATCTCGGGAAACCAGATAGCACTGCCGAACCATCCACGGAGAGCCGATTGCACCGGGCCGGCGCAGTCGAAGGTAGCCATGTAGACAAAGCCCATGATATAAGTCGGCACGGCCAGGGGCAGCAGGAGCAGCCAGTCAAAGACCGCATGACCGGGAAAGCGATAGGCGACCGTCAGCCAGGCCAATCCGGTGCCCAGTATCAGAGTGCCCGCCCCTACACCTATCAGCAGCACCATGGTGTTGCGAGTTATCTCCGGCAGCAGAGTGGCCCAGAGATGTTCCCAGACCGCTGGTGTGGGGGTGAGTAATGTCCAGAGCACCACTGCCACCGGCAAGATCACCAGACCGGCGATCAATAAGGGGAGAGCGGGCAGGCCACGCGTAAATCGTCGCCACCTGCCCGACGAATGAATACGCTCTGTGCAAGTCTGCACCTTCGGCATAACAAACGATCCTTCAGGCCGTCCCTCTCCCACGACAAAAAGGAACCTCCCCTCCCCCTCCCAACGGCAAATCCGAAGTTATGGGTAATGCTTAGCCCATCGAGGGGGAGGGGTAGGTCATATTCTATTTATGGCCGGCGCGATCAAGCAGGCGAACGGCGGCGGCCTGCAGACGACCGAGCTCCGCTATACTAAGGG
>QLUN01000172.1 GCA_018725455.1 Chloroflexota bacterium | reverse complement strand
CAGAGATCGACAGACTGTTGCCGAAGTGATAACTTCAGAACTCAGGACATAGACGGAGGGGCAGCTTCCTGTGGCAGAATATAATTTAGTGTGCATCTGGGCTTGACATTTGTGGCGTTCTGTGGTATCATAGGGACAGTAGGCGCTTTGGAGGAGACCAATGTTCCTTATCGAAGTAGAGATTCCAACAGGAAGCACATCCATTAATTCAAGGTGCTGCTTGAAGAACGTTAATGGGAAACGAGAGGTATGGGTCAACTGGAGCTTGTTCCTGAAATACTCCTCAGATGATGCTTCCTCACACAGGTTTGCAGCGGGTTGTCTAGCACAGGCTGGGGTGGCACCCAAGACAAAGATTGCCCGGGCGTTTGGCTATCATCGCAATTATGTGGCGAAGCTGGCAGCCAAGCTGAAGAGCGAAGGTTTGGAAGGGATGCTCGAAGGCAAGAGAGGGCCGAGAGGTCCGCACAAAGTGCATCATCACATGCGCAGGCAGGCCAGAGAACTCCGTCGGCAAGGGTTGAGCTTGCAGACTATCGCTGAGAAGCTATCACAGGATTGGGGGATGAGCATCAGTCATACCTCGGTCAGGCGCATGGTGCAGGGAGTGGAACTGGAACAGAAGGAAGGGGTGCAGGTCTCGCTGGAAGGAGCCTGGCCTTTGGCGTTGCCGCTGGGAAGAGTCAATGCATCTGCGGGGCTGGAAGGAGCGCTGTCACCAGAGGAATCAAGAGCGACTGCATCTGGGACTGCTTCTGAGGAAGGGGGGACAGATCAAGAGGCGATAGAGATAGTGGTGGATTCGTCCAGACCGGAGGAAGGAGGGACAGATCAAGAGGCGTCAGAGATGGTGGTGGATTCGTCCAGACCGGAGGAAGGAGGGACAGATCAAGAGGCGCTAGGGATAGTGGTGGATTCGTCCGGACCGGAGGAAGGAGGAACAGATCAAGAGGCGCTAGAGATAGTGGTGGATTCGCCCAGACCGGTGGTGAGGGAGGGGAGAGAGTTTTCCGGCGCAGGTGGCTTTCTCTTTTACCCTGCCCTATCAGCCCTGGGGCTGATAGATGTGTTCAGGAAGGTTTACGACGAGCTGGCCTGCCGTAGCTATGGGATACGTGAGGTGGTGTTGGCCCTCTTCTTCCTGTGGGTGATGCGCTTTCCATCGGTGGAGTCCTTCAAGGGAGCACAGCGGAGGGATTTCGGCTGCTTGATTGGTACCCCTCATTCTCCCTCGGTTAAGACTCTGCGGCGTAAGCTTGAGGAACTGGCGGAACGAAAGCTGGGTCACCGGCTGATGATGGAGATGGCTCGCCGCTACGCTGACGGAGACATTGTGGAGTTGGGGGTCCTCTATGCCGATGGTCATATGAAGCCCTACTATGGCTCTCGCTCCCTCAGCAAGGTATGGTCCCCTCAGCGTCGTCTGGCCATACCAGGTGTGGAGCAGTATTTTGTCAACGACAGGAAAGGAAGGCCTCTCTTCTTCTTCTCCGCTCAGCCTCACAAGAGTCTAAGCCAGATGCTACCCCAGTTGGTGGAACACATTCGCTCCGTGATCGGGGAACGGGAGTTCACCCTGGTTTTCGATCGAGGCGGCTACTCTCCGAAGGTCTTCGGCGTGCTGCGGGAGAATAATGTGCACATCATCACCTACCGCCGCAAGCCATTTGAACTCTACCCAGCTTCAGTGTTCACCCATAAAACCTGCCAGTTCAAGGGGAAGCTCCACGAATTCAATCTCTACGAAGAGACTATCCACCTTAAGGGATTTGGGCTTCTACGCAATATCGCTGTCCTCAGAGACAAAGGGCGACAGACTCACATTCTGACCAGTGATATGACGACGGAGGCTGCACTTATCGCTTGTCTGATGTTCAATCGGTGGGGACAGGAGAACTTCTTCAAATACATGTTGGAGCACTACTCCCTGGATGCCCTTCACGGGTATGGGGCTGAGGATATCGCCGAGGATATCCTGGTGGCAAACCCGCACAGGAGGGCATTAGACGATGACATCCGCAGGCTGCGTTCTGAGACAAGAGCAGTAAGGGAGAAGATAGGGGAGATGGTGGGTAGGAAGGTCTCCCGATCCCAGCTAGAGTCCCTGCGCGAGAGACTGACCTTGCTGGAGAAGCAACTAAGCACCTTGAGGAAGCAGCGGCGGGAGTTGCCCGCCAGGGTGCCGCTTGCCCAGACAGACAAAAATCTGGAGGCGCTGGATCTAGAGAAAAAGACAGTGGTGGATACTATAAAGATGGGAGCCTACAACGCTGAGGAATGGCTGCTTGAGCGGTTGGACCGCTACTACAGTGACCCTCGGGACACTCGTCAGGTATTGCGTATCCTTACGGGCTTGAAGGGCCGGCTGCGGCTTCGGGATGGGCAACTCGTAGTGGATCTGACTCCGCCGGAAATCCCCAAATACCGCAGAGCACTTCTAGGGCTATGCGCCGAGCTAGACCAGCTATCTGATCCCTTCCCTGGAACTCCTTATCCCATCAGGTTCACTGTTGCCGGGGCCAAGATGCACACTAAACCGCTATGCTCTGCAACCCCAATGTCCTGAGTTCTGAACTTATTTAAGTCGGGAACGCGTGAAATCCACCTTTATGGAAGATTTTAAAGTAT
>QLUN01000171.1 GCA_018725455.1 Chloroflexota bacterium | reverse complement strand
GTCAGCCCTATCGGGCCGCGCTCACCAGGGGCACCCTTCGCGCCGGTAAGATCAGGAACCGTAAAGGCTCTCTCGGCCGATCTGGGTGTGGGGGCCGCGTCGCTGGCTCGGATCATGTATCCACCGGGCGTAATGGTGGGCGCCGCGACAATAGCGACAAAGGTTCCATCCGCCGCAGCGACTACCCTTGCGGGAATCGTGGCCACGCGGGTTCCTGCCCAGGTAAGGGTTATCGCCGAGGCGGGGGTAAACCCAACTCCGGAGACTGTGGTAACCAGCCCTCTCTCCGGGCTGAGGGTGATTCCCACCAGGCCAACTGCTTCCGGTGGTGGGGTGGTAGCACGGAGATCGAGCATAACGGTTTCCCCACTGCGCCATACGGCCGTTTGAGCCGCGTCGTAGCCCGCTACCTTGAAGGAGACCGTCTTGCCATGGAAAGCACCCACCACCATGAGGTAATACTTCCCATCGGCCGCGGTGGTGGTTTCGGCCACATTGGCTCCATCTATCCAGACGGAAACCGTCCTTGCGGCGACCGCCACATTATCCAGATACGCCGTGCCCATGAAGACAGCCGGCGGTACCGGCTGGGCGAAGGCCGCGGTGGGCAGGAGCAGCAGGGCGACCACTGCCAGCACGGCAACTAAAACTTTCAGTTTAGACATTCATCCCTCCTTATTTTGGTTCTTGTAGCGCTGTTCAGGGTTCGGGGATGACCGCTCAGGCGGTCATCCCCTCAATCGTGCTTTTTTAGCCGCGCCAGGCAATGATATTCCAGCCGGCTGTCAGCGAATAGCTATGGCCGCCAAAGACAAGCGTGGTATTTGCCGTGACGTAGACCCAGTACGGCTGGTGTGCCTCGAGGGTGGTAAGGCGAACGGCCGCCGGTACTGCCCCGGGGTCGGCTACCAGGTGCTGAGACCACCTCTTGGTCACATTGTCAAAGGACCAGACGCTGTGACGCAGAACAGCCTCGATCCCCCTCAGGGCCACACCCACCGGAATCACTTCCGCTGTAATGGTGAAGGTCTCAGGATCGGTAATACCACCCGCTCTGGCGTTCACCACATGTGCCCCCACTCCTATGCCGGGGACCACAAACCTGGCGGTGAACCTGCCCACATCGTCGGTTATCACCGAAGGTATGGGCGTCACGGTAGCAGGCCCAATCGTAAGAAGGTCAAGGACACTGTGCCTAGGAAAGCCTATCCCGGTAACAGTGACCTCAGTACCAGGCACGCCCCTGGTGGGAGATAGGGTTATCGCCGCCGCGGGGACGGTGAAGCTGGTGAAGACCACTGGAATGTCCCCAGGAGCGACGAGGGCAACAGGGGTGGCACCGGACGCGCCTACAGGAATGGCGAACGTCATGCTCACCCTGCCGTCAGCGGTCGCCGTGGCCTCTACCGGGGTCTCGTTGGCATCAATAACGGTATCCCGATCAGTATCGAACCAGACTCTGTAGAGGACGCCTGGGGCGAGGTCGGATCCGGTAACCGAGACAGTGGTGCCTATCGGCCCGGAGGGCGGGGTGATGCTCACGATGCTCGGCACCACCGTGATAGTGGCCCAGGCAGTGTTGGCACCGACCATGAAGGTTACCCGCTGACTACCCAACGGGGCAGCGAAGGGCATCGGTATGGTGGCGTTGGCGAAGGACGTTGCACCCGACGTCTCTCCTGTAAGGGAAAAGGTAGGGCCGACGGCGTCAAACCTCATCTCAATAGGTATCCCCGCCGCCACTGTAAGACCAGCACCGTCAAACTGAACCATGCCGCCCCTGGGGACCACCGGGGTATCCAGGGTCATGGTAGGCACTGGGACGACAGTGAAGATAACGTGGGGGGATCCAATGTCCATGTCACTGCGCCCCGTGCCGTCTCGAGCGCTGACCCGGCCAGCGAGGGCAGCAGTCACAGTGAAGGGTATGCTGAATACACCAGCAGTGCCAACAACGCCGGTAGCGAAGACGGTTTCTCCTGGGTCAATGACGCCGAAAGGTGCGGCGTCATCGAATATCCAGACGGTCTGCCCGGCGACAAAGCCAGCACCGTGAGCGGTGACCGCAGCGCCCACCGCAGCTGAGATGGGGTAAATGCGAAATCCCCTGATGGTGAAGGCTCCCGATTCCACGTCGGTCGGCTCGGCGGTGGTGCGCACCCTGAGCCGATAGATGCCGGGGATGACGGGATTAGTGACAGTCCCCGCACCAGTAACGCCGACCTCAATGTCAGCCGGCATCCCGGCGCGTAGGGTGGCGGCGGCGGCGGCGCTTGGGCTCACAATGAGCATCTGGCCGACCCTCGCGAAGCTATCCGGCGCGACTCCCTCGATCCTAACGTCCCCTGGACCAATTAGGGTCAGGCCGAACCCCTCCGGGAAGATAACCGTTATCACATGGGCATCCTCGATATCTCTTGTGGGTATAAACCTTAGGGTGTATACGACGCCAGTCCGGGTTATTACGTCGTCGGATATGGTTACTACGGTGAATCCGGCAATTGCCCCCGCCGGGGCCGCCATCACTGCGGTCAGGCTGGCCACCAGGGCCAGGATGGTCAGCACACTAAGTATTCGGTGTTTTGTTTTCATTTAGATTTTCTCCTTTCTTTTTTAGGTTCTAGGTTCTAGGT
>QLUN01000170.1 GCA_018725455.1 Chloroflexota bacterium | reverse complement strand
TTTAGACCGCCCTTTTCGGTTAAGAAAGCGGGAAGCCCGGAAAGAGCGGGATTTAGCAGCCTTTCTACTCGCCTTTCGGCAATGTTACCCAAAACGGAAAGGGCGATCCCCAGAAGATCCATGGCTATCGCTATCGGTTGACCGTGGAAGTTCCCCCCGGAGATGACCTCCCCCGTCTCCGTAAAGATCAGGGGGTTATCGGTGGCAGAGTTTATTTCCCTCTCCAGGACACTTCTTACGTAGGTAAGGGCATCACGGGCGGCGCCATGAACTTGTGGAATACAGCGGACGGTGTATGCATCCTGAACCCTTCTGTGATCAGCATTCCCCAGGATTTCACTCCCCTTAAGGAGACTCCTGATATTCTCTGCGCAGCGAATCTGACCGGGGTGGGGCCTGACCCGCTGGATTTTTTCATCGAAGGCTGATAGTATCCCCTCAAGGGCCTCCATGGTCATTGCCGCTGCGATATCAGCAGTTTGCGCCAGGTTCTCACCGGCAAGCAAGGCAAAGGTGCCTATCGCCGTCATTACCTGGGTGCCGTTTATCAGGGCAACGCCCTCCTTTGCTAGCAGAGTAATGGGTTGGATCCCCGCTTCCCCCATAGCCTGTTTGCCTGGCATCCTCGTCCCTTTGTAATATACTTCCCCCTCTCCCAGCATCACCAGAGCCATGTGGGCCAGGGGTGCGAGGTCGCCACTCGCTCCCACTGAGCCCTTCTCCGGTATAACGGGATGAACCCTTTTGTTAATCATCTCTATCAGGGTATCCAGAATCCCCTCCCTTACTCCGGAATATCCCTTGGCCAGGGCATTAACCCTTAAGAGCATAATAGCTCTCACTATTTCTTCGTCCAAGGGAGCACCGACCCCCGCTGCATGACTCATAATCAGGTTCTTTTGAAGATATCGGCCTTCATCCCTCGAGATTACCACGTCACTGAATTTCCCGAAGCCAGTGGTGATGCCGTAAACAATCTCCCCCCGGTCCACGTATTCCTCAACTGTCCTTCGGGATTCCCTGACGCGCTGCCGGGCATAATCGGATAGACGAACCTCTATTCCCTCGCAGGCGACGCTTTTTACATCCTCAAGGGACAGATTCTCACCATCAATTACAACGGGCAAGGTCAGGACCTCCTCAAATTTTGATTAATCGCCGTTCGATATCTTATCGAAGTGTTCCCTTATCTTTTCCTGGCTGAGCTTCCTATCTTTGTCTTTGATGGCCGCATAAATCTGGCGGTGTAGCTCTATCGACATTTTGACATGTTGCTCGTCTTTGGGCAAATAGCTACTTTGCTTTCTTGAAGGACAACACCGGGAGCGCCTCGCATCGAATGCAGGACAAGTCTATCACATAACTATCAGTTAGACAATCTGTCCGTGAGACAAGCGGCTACCGATATAGTCCTCCTCGCCATAAATATTAAAGGTCAATTAAGCGACGAGTACATCTGCGGGTAAATGGGCCATCTCTCCCGCCGCAAAGCCTCCTTTTCACTACTCTGCGGTAGTGTTATAATAGTGATGAAACTCAATTAGCATTCATCAATCGAGGTGGAGATATTCGGCCGATAATTATGGCAGTTGACGGGGGAGAAAATGTTGTTTGCAACAATAAATCTTGGGAAGGCACGAAATTGAACCGCAAAACATTCCAACCCGGAGGCTTACCCACCGCCATCGGCAGTATGCCGCACACCGACCCTGCTGAGGCGTGTTCGATTGTTCGGGCGAATCTGCCCGAGATACCCGTCTGGCCGCAACTCCCCCGTCGCTCGTCCCTGGAGATCATGTACACCCAGTTCAGTGAGGGCTTCCCCGGATTGATTCAGGAGCACGAGCGTATCTACGTCGACCGCTCGGTAGACCTCTCTGAGCCGTTGGAAAAACTCTACACCGCCTATCAGGTTATGGGTAGTAGGCAATGGGCGATGGGGGCTACGGGGTACCTCTATGACCTATCACCCCTTACCTATTACCCAGAGTGTGCCATAAGCCCGGAATATGCGCTCGGATTCCACCGGTTTCTCTCCCAGGAATTGGGCTCCGCCCTTGCCGTGAAGGGGCAGGTGGTCGGGCCTATCAGCTTCGGACTGATGGTCACCGACCAGAATCGCCGTCCCATCCTGTATGATGATGCCCTCGCCGATGCACTGGCCAAACACCTCGCCTTAAAGGCCAGGTGGCAGGAGAGGGAGCTCTCCAGACTTTCACCCAACACCATTATCTTCATCGATGAACCATATCTTGCCTCGACGGGTTCGGCATTTGTGGCAGTTTCGGCTGATGCGGTCATCGGTCTCATCGATAAGATACTGGGTGGCCTGAGTGGACTCAAAGGAATCCATTGCTGTGGAAATGCCGACTGGCCTGTCTTGATGAATACCACCATTGATGTCCTCAGCTTCGATGCCTATAACTACGGTGAGTCGCTGACGTTATATCCTGCTGAAATCAAGGCCTTCCTCCATCGCGGTGGTGTGCTGGCCTGGGGAATCGTCCCCAGCGATGAGGCGATGCTGTCTGGTGAGACCGCCTCGAATCTACTGGGGCGTCTGGAGAAGCTGACGGGTTTGCTTTCGGATAATGGCATCGGTTATGACAGATTATTGGAACAAAGCCTGATTACCCCGTCC
>QLUN01000017.1 GCA_018725455.1 Chloroflexota bacterium | reverse complement strand
CGCATCTCCTATTTTGTCGACCGCAAAGTAATTTCATTATAGCGTGGCAGGGTCGCGGGCCACCCACACCCTGGATGAACACCGAAGTCCAAGTTTACGGATCACGTTCCTCGCCTCCCGGCATACCCCAGCTCCCGCGATATCTCCGCCGCGGTTTTCGTGACCGCAGCGATCAATCTCGCGGGCGCTTCTTCGTCGGCGAACTCCCGCTTAAGTCCGGTAAGGCTGATCGCTCCCACTATGTCTCCGCCGTAGCCTCTTATCGGAGCGGCGAAGCAGCTTATCCCCTCCTCGTGCTCGCCGTTGTCGATCGCATAGCCGCGTTCGGCGGTTACCTTGATCTCTTCCAGCACTTGCAGCGGGTCGGTGATTGTCGCTGCGGTCTTACGCACAGGAGGAAACTCGCGTAGCAGGGAGACAACCCGATCGGTCGGCAGTCCGCTCAACAGCGCTTTGCCTACAGCGGTGCAGTAGGCCGAGGCGCGGCTTCCGATGCGGGAGATGACGGGGAGGCTGCGCTGGGTCTCGACCTTATCGATGTAGATCACGTCAGGACCGTCCAGCACGCATAGGTGGACGATCATTTGCGTGTCTGCGCTCAGCTTCACAACAAGCGGATGCGCGGCCTCACGAAGCGGCATCCGCCGCAGTATCTGGCTCCCTAACTCTAGGATCTTATTTCCAAGGTGGTAGTGACCGTCTCCATCGCTTTTGATGTATCGGGCATCTATAAGGGTGTCGAGGTAGCGATAGACGTTCGTCTTGTGAACATCGATCAGCTGGGCCAGCTCGAGTGCGGTCTTCCCGCGTGCACTTTGAGCCAGCTCTTCGAGAAGTTTCAGCCCCTTCGCTAGAATTTTCGCATCTGCCATTGTGTAAACCACATTAGTTAGTAGCGTTTATCAACTTTAGTATAGCATAAAACACACCTCGTGTCAAGGGCAACGTGCTGGTGTGCTCAAGATTCCGCTTCGCAATGGAAGAATTTGAGTCCTTCGCTAGCTTTTTCGCATCTGCCATTGTGCAAACCACATCAGTTAGTAGCGTCCGCCACTTTTACTATAGCATAAAAAACAACTGTTGTCAATAGCAACGTGCTGGTATGCTCAAGATTCCGCTTCGCAATGGAAGAATTTGAGTCCTTCGCTAGCTTTTTCGCATCTGCCATTGTGCAAACCACATCAGTTAGTAGCGTCCGCCACTTTTACTATAGCATAAAAAACAACTGTTGTCAATAGCAACGTGCTGGTATGCTCAAGATTCCGCTTCGCAATGGAAGAATTTGAGTCCTTCGCTAGCTTTTTCGCATCTGCCATTGTGCAAACCACATCAGTTAGTAGCGTCCGCCACTTTTACTATAGCATAAAAAACAACTGTTGTCAATAGCAACGTGCTGGTATGTTAGATAAAGTTCAAAGATGCTTCCCATCATCGCTGGTCAATACAGAAGCGCAGAAAAGATAACGTTGGTGATGGATAACCTGAACACGCACAACCCTGGATCGTTTTATGAAGTATTTCCGCCAGATAAGGCAAAGGCATTGTGGGACAGGTTTGAGCTTGTCTATACCCCGAAACACGGAAGCTGGTTGAATATGGCCGAGATAGAGTTCAACGTGCTCACGGGCCAATGTCTGAACAGAAGAAACGGCATGGGAAGTCCCGCATTGGCGTCGATCAACGGGCAACGCGTTTTCCACCGCCCAGGACATCGGTTTTCATCAAATCCTGCACTTCAGATTTGGTGACGACCGGCAGGTCGAACATCAGGGTTTGTTTAATCCGGGTCGCAGCATCGCCCACCAGAATTCCCTTTTCACTCCCCTCCTAAACCGAAGCCAGCAGTCAGCAGGCCGTAGTAAAAGCCGCCGTTCCAGGTATCCCCACCGCCCAGGCGGTCCCACAGAACAATCGGCTTGACGGCCGGGGAGCGGAAGAAGTGACCCCTGTTGTCCATGGCGGCTGTCTCCCAGCGGTGCTGCTCGAAGGTGTCGGGGTAGCGGATGGTGATGGCGACGATCCTAGTCTTGAAGCGCTCACCGACTTCCGTGGCAAAGGCTTTAATGTCCTCGTCGGTGAGTTCGCCGATATCGCCCTTATCGATCTAGCACATGTTTGACAATTGGGTCTGAAAACATATTCAAAATATCTCTTTTAAGCCTCTGTTTGTCATCACATCGGCCTTTAGGTGCTTCAAACTGTCTCGAATACTTGCGGCGGGGCAAGCGTGGTAATTCCCAATGCCCGTAGCACCTCACGCGCCCGGTTACTTCCTCCGGTCACTCCCTGCTTATGCTTTGAACCCACCTCCATCTCAACCACATGGATGGTGCGCAACGCTTTCAGCGCCGCCTTACCTGATAAGTTACTGCCCGCTGCCTTCAGTTTCTTCTCCAACGCTCGCTCCAGCAGGAAGGCCAGTGCCGCCACAAAAATGTGTGCTTGCACTCGACCATCGTTACGGTGGTAGATGGGGCGCATCTCGATCACGTCCTTCAGAGAACGGAATGCTCTCTCTACTTCGCTCAGGTCTTTGTAGGCCTCTACCGCTTCTACTGGGGTGAGCCCCCGTTCCTCTGTCTGGATCAAGTACTTCCCTTCATAGGCTTTCTCACGCTCCAGGTTAGGATGCTCAAAGTAGTGGAACGCCCCTTCCTTTATCTCCCAACCATAGTAACGTTGACCACGATTGCGGGAGAGAATTCGAGTCGCCGCTGCTCCGATCTTCTGCGGCGCCTTCAGTTTGCCCTCCGCTACTCGCTTCTCCAGTTTCTCCATCGCCACCCTGGTGCGCTCCATCGCCCGCTCTCGCATCCTTCGCTCGTAGGCCAGCCGTTCCTCAGAGTGAACCACAAATACACGCACTCCAGGCTCCCCACCGGCTACCTCCTGCACCAGAGTCTTGGAATCTCCTTCCTTCTTCCCTACCCTTGCTCGGCACTCCTGCCATGGTCCTTTCGCTCGGTTGATGATTTCATAGATATCCTCTCGCTGTCTTCGCTGTAGCCCCACCAGATACCCATGCTTCTGCTCGCGCAGCATTGCCACGTTATCCGAGGTCACCATCCCTCGATCTCCCACAAACACTATTCGCTTTAGCCCAAAGCGCTTCTCTAGATCGTCCACTACCCCTTTTACTGTCTCGAAATCACGCATGTTGCCCCGGAATACATGATGCGCTATCGGCCACCCATTGACCATAACTATCCCTACCTGCACTTGCCGATTGCGACGCTTCCCATCTCGGCTGTAGCCATGTCGCCCCAACTCCTTCGGTCCCCCTCCCTCAAAATAAGTGGAGGTCAAGTCGTAGAATACCAACTCCACTTGTAGTGAGAAGAGATCACGCAGCTCGAAGTAGAGCCTTTGCTCGATCTCCTCTTTGTGTTCCAACAGTTCATCCAGGGTACGATACCATCGCTGTAGCCAAGTGAGGTTTACCTGCACCCTCCCATGTTCCTCCCATTGGGGTAGCCACCGCTTACCTTGGCGATCGCACACATAATCAGTCTCCAACCATGTGGCTAAGTGATGCTCACTCCCAGGACAACACAGCCGATTCGCCACCAGAACAAATGCCCGGTCTGCCATGGCTGTACCCGGTTGCCTTTTCGTACCCTCACAATCCTCCAAAATGGTATCCAGCCCCAGCCCTTCCCATAGGTTCTTCGCTACCAGCACTGGCCCCCAGCACGCAGCTTCCCTCGGATTCACCCCCGCAACAGGTACCCAATTGCTCTCCGCCCCTTCACCTTGCAGCAGCCGCACCAGGCTACTCAGGTGAGGAGCCAGAATGTCCTTGCGCCCCAAACTCATTACTACCCGCTGTTTGGTATGCCCATCCTCTCGATAGGATTCCACCAGACGCAGGTATTCGTGCTTCTCCCCTTTACGGCCGCGAGCCTTAACTGTTCTCAGAAACATTGCTGTCACTGTTTAGTATGACACACTGTGCAGCAATTGTCAATAGGGCTTTTGCTCTTTGTCTGTCATCACAGTTCGGCCAGGGCCAGGTTCAAACAAAGCTGGCTCAAAGCTGGCTTACCTCTGGAAATGTCAAACATGGGCTAGTCGGCGCTGTACTGCCCGCAGCCAATCCCGTAGATCGCGGCCATGTCCTCAATGGTGGTGATCAGGATATCGATATGGTCGGTGACCAGGGGCGTCATGATCGCCCGGCATTGGTCTGGACTCCACAGCGTCGTCCGGTAGTTGAAGTCCAGCCCGACCAGGCAGTCGGCCGGTTTGGCCGCTATCGCTTCATAGAAAGCCTCTAACAGGTAATTCCTTTCGTACTTGCTGTGGTAGGCCAAGCCGAAGCTGGTGCCAGAGGTGTGGAAGAGCCTGGCGTCTTGCAGCGCGCAGCCCCAATACACCATCCCGGCTCCCTGGCGGCTGGCCGCGGAGTACATGCGCTGGTACCAGCCGATGCTCTTACGCGGCTGCGGCCCAACTCGTAGAGGAACCGGCCGATCGGCTCGGCCTTGGGCGCCCAGAGGATGAAGTCTGTGTTGATGCCCTGGCTGCGGGCGATATCCCGGACCATCCAACCGTAGGGGTTATCCGGGACGCGGGTGATGTAGGCCGTGGGGATCCCGGAGCGGGCCAGGGTCATGCACAGGGTATATTCGCTCCCCGCCAGTGAGACATGGGCCTGGCGGGTCATTTCCAGGCGCTGGGTGTCAGCCGGGGTATCCCGGATGAGCGTCTCGCCAAAGGTTACAAAGACCGGGCCTTTGTTGGCGAAGCTGCTCAGGTCGTCTTTGGTGATGTCGAACCTGATTTTCTGATCACTCAGGGGCAATTCCCTCCTATGCCTACCAGGTTTCAAGCTGAGCAGTTAAGCCGCCATCTACGTAAAGTTGAGTGCCGGTAATGAAGCAAGCTTCATCGCTAACCAGGAAGGCGACTGCATAGCCAATGTCTTCCGGTCGGCCAATGCATTTCATCACCTGACGCTGTTCGACCAGCCGCCGTTGTTCGGCCGGGTCAGGGTAGCTGTCGAAGATGCTTTGGATCAGTGGCGTGAGCACCCAGCCGGGGGCAATCGAGTTCACCCGGATGGTCGGTCCATAGTCAATGGCCATGTTGCGGGTCAGAGCGGTGACCCCGCCTTTCGAAGCAGCGTAGGGAGCCACACCGCTGACGGTCTGGAAGGAATGTACTGACGAGATGTTGACGATGGAGCCTCTGCCAATCTTATGCATGTGCGGGATAGCATATTTGGAGCATAGAAACTGGCCTTTTAGATTTACGCTCAAGCAGTGATCCCAATCCTTGCTGCTGGTGTCCAGCACCGATTTATAGACCCCAATGCCGGCATTGTTTACCAGGATATCGATCTTGCCAAACCGGTCCAACGTCGCCTGAATCATGGCCTTGACTTGTTCTTCATTCGAAACATCGCACTTGACGAAAATGGCCTTGCCGCCTGCCTGATTGATTTCTGCGGCGGTTTTTTCACCATTCTGGTCGTCCCAGTCTATGACAACGATCTTGGCTCCTTCTTGGCTAAGCACCTTGCAGATGCCCCAGCCGATCCCTTTTGCTCCACCAGTGACGATGGCGACACGATCTTTAAGTCTCATGGCTTATTCCTCCATAATTTTTTAGAAACGGTGTCACTACCAAGGTTTGCGCGGTGTGGATAGGAATATGGGTCCATCAGCACCAACGGCCACGTTGTCCTCAATCCGCAACCCACCAAAATTGGGGATATAAACACCTGGTTCAACAGTGCTCACCATCCCTTTCTCAAGCGTGCCGGTAGCTCCTGGCATCAGGAAAGGTATAAACTCATGGTAGCGAAGACCGACACCGTGACCAGTGATGTGGACAAAGTACTCACCCAGGCCAGCCACTTCCAGCACCTCGCGAGCCGCTTTATCGGGATCGGAGAAGGAGGCTCCTGGGCGCATCTGCCGAGCGGCGGATTGTTGTGCCTCTAACAGGTGGTTATAGATCTCCTTCTGGCGTTGACTCGGTTCGCCGGCCACTGCCATGTAGGTCAGATCGGACCAATAACCATCTACCACGGTCGCCAGCTCGATCATCACGAAATCGCCCTGCTTGATTTTGTAGATCGTGGACGGAATGAGCAGCGTACCTTTCGTACTGCCCACAGGCCCGGCAGCCACCTCCGCCGAGGCACGCATCAAGCGCCCCCCCTTATAGCCCGGACCATCGGCGCGGATCTTGTATTCCACCAAAGCACCTACCTGGGCTTCGGTCATACCTGGTTTCAGCAAAGATAGGGCATAGCGAATCCCCATTTCGGCTATCTCGTTGGCGATTTTCAGCTTTCTCAACTCGTAATCCGTTTTAATCGCCCGGGCGCCCTGCAGCAGGCCGAACGCATCCACCAGCTCGGCATCCGAAAACAAATCCGCCAGCAGGTTGTTCCATGGCGCTGCGGGAACGACCGGCTCGGCGGATCGGTAAGTGGGGCCAACCACTTCAAAGCTCTTCTCGACGCCGACCTTTTTGCCTTCCATGCCCAGTTTTTGGCGAGCCTGGGTCAATAAGCGGCGATAATTCTCATACAGACCGCCGTCCTTCAAGAGGCCCCAGCCAAAGGTTGTGACCTCGGCCCACCCATTCTGGGCATACTCTTCCTCCACTTCCGGGACGAAGAGCATCGGCTTTCCCTCCCTGGGCAGGACGGCCACCGAAAAACCGTGGTGAGGCCAGTAATCGGTCAGGTAGATCACATTCTCCGGCAGCCGGCAGACCAGCGCGGCCAGGTCTTCCGCTGCCATCTTCGCTTGCAAGCGTTCAAGGCGAATTTGTTCCCTTTCTGTCATTTTATCCTCTCCTTTGAAGTTTTGGAAAACAAGTTTTCTTTTCAGCCCTGCGTAAAGTTTCGAGAGTCGATCCGGCGGCTATAACCGGCCGAACTCCGCCAGCAGTTCTTCCACGGTCTTGCCTTCGCGGATATTGGCGCGCGTCTTTTCTTCTTTCTCGGCCTGATCGCGCGCTTTTTGCAATACTTCAGCGGCGTTCTCCAGGGGGATGACTGTTACGCCGATTTCGTCGCCGAGCACCAGGTCTCCGGGGTTTACCAGTACGCCTGCGCACTGGATCGGCACATTGATCTCGATCGGTTCCATGCGCCCGGAATAAGGGGTGTGCGTGGAACGGGGCACGATGGCCTTCGAGAAGATACAGAAGCCCAGGTCGCGGGTCTCGTCGGTATCGCGGATGGCCCCGTCCACCACCGCGCCGACCACGCCTTTCATCTTGCACAGGCCCGACATCAGGCCGCCCCAGATGGAGGTCTCGGTTTCACCGGCAGCATCCACCACGATCACGTCTCCGGCCTGGGCGACCGAAAGCGCATCCAGGCAGTCTACCTGGTTACCCGGCTCGAGCCGCACGGTCAGCGCCGGGCCCACAAAGCGCGTGTTCGGGATGAGCGGGCGCATATAGCTGCGCATCACCCCGGCCCGCTCCTGCGCATCCGCCACCACGCACGAGGGGCTGTAAATCTTGAGCAGGTCTTTAAACCCCTGCAGGATCTTCCCAGAAGGCTCCTTTTCGCGATTCCGTATGATTTTCCGCATCTTTACACCTCTTGCCGGATGTTATAGCGCGTATCGCTCTGGTTATCTGACCTTGGGCCTCTGGTCATGCGACCACCTCGTACACCTGAAGCTGGCTTGTGGAATACAGAGCCTTAATCCTGGGCTGCAATGCCTTATGTAAGTCGGAGTTGCGCCAGCCGGCGGACGCTTCCGCCGTTTCAAAACGGATGACCATTTGGTACTTGCTGGGGTGCTCCTGTTCGCGCAGCAGCTCCACTTTTACGTACCCCGGCATCGAAGCCATGGCGGGGCAGTACTCTTGTACAAACAGGTTTTCAAATTCAAGACACTTATCAGGGAAAACGTCGAAAGTCACGTGCCGTTCAATCATAGAAGCCCTGCTCAGACGAATCATTGGTTCGCAACGCGCCGCCGGTTGAGCAATGGTGCGAAACGCCCTCCGAAACCAGCCCCATCGGAGTTGCGTACTACGGATCTAATGGTTGCGAGCCTTCTCAACTTCCTCGCGGAACCGGCGGGCACGCTCGGTGATGGCGCCGAAATCCCTTGCGTCCAGGAGCTTTTGGTTCACCAGCTCGCTCCCCACCCCCACGACCTCCGTTCCAGCGCGGACAAAGTCTGCGGTTGTGGTCAGGTCCACCCCGCCTACTGCCGCCAACCGGACCTGCGGCAGAGGCGCTTTCACCGCTTTGATGTACGCGGGGCCGCCGATACTGGCCGGGAACACCTTGACCAAGGAAGTCCCCGCTTCCCATGCTGTGAGGATCTCGGTGGGCGTGTAGGCGCCAGGCATGACCGGGACTGAATAGCGCTTGCAGACCTCGATCGTGCCCAGATTCAAGGTGGGACAAACGACGAACTGCGCGCCCGCCAGGATTGCGGCCCGGGCAGTCTCGGCATCCAGGACAGATCCAACCCCGAACAGCACCTCGTTGCCGTATTTGCAGGTCGCCTGGTGGATCACGTCTAGCGCGCCAGGGGTTGTCATAGTCACCTCGATAGCTCTGACGCCTCCTGCCAGAACCGCGTCCGCTGCGGCTAAAAGCTGGTCGGAGTTTTTCGCGCGCATGATCGCTACCACGCCGGTCTCTAAAATCAGCTCAAGTGCCGCCTTTTGACTCATGAATACATCATTCGCGACTTTGTTATTAGATGGTGGACGTGTGCAATAAAGAAAAAAGGGCAAACAATGTCATTCTATGAAATTATCATTCATCTAATAAATTTATAGCACAAAGTATTTTCGTAACTATTGAGCCTCCGTATCTAATGATAGCCCACAAAAGTAACCTTGTCAAGGGCACGCGCGTGCCCTTAATCCGTGAGTCAAGTCGAGTAAAATGACGCTGACGGCGATTAGGGGTATTTTGCCGGCATAAGATTTCAGGTGCCAGGCAAACCAGGCGAGATTGCGCTAGTAAAAGGCACTTTTATCCTGCCACTGTAGGCTTCTGCGGGTGCTGATTAGCTAATAATTGACCATCCTGGCCTTCGTGAGGTAAACTCTCTCCCTCTAGAGGATAAACCAGTTCTGTTTTCTGTTTACTGGATGGAGACAAATATTTGTATGCCTTAGCTACTGTCCCATCTCACCGCCTCTATGCTACGGCGTCCTGGCTCAATTAGGGCCTTCTATGCCTCATTAGCAAGGCGCAGCAAGACCTGGCCAGCCTGACGCACCATGCGCCCAAAGTTGAAGATGGCAAATCTTAGCCGCTTGGGTCGGGCAGTAGCATATTCTTGCGGCAAGGCAACTACCTTCAGCAGTTGGAGTAAGTTGTGGCCCAGCACCTCTAGCCTTAACCAGGCAGCGTTGGCTCCATGTTTAGCGCTAGGATACACGCCTGCTGCAAGTTCATTATTCAGAATGTAAGGTAGGATTGCAGGGGCTTATTCTTTAAATTCCAAGATGTTGCTCTACTGACCCGTCCAGACCGACCCGGTAAGCTTTCTCATGCTGATAAGCTACAGCTACAAGCTCTGTCTCAATAATCTGAGCAGGTCGCATGATTAACGCTGAGCCATTGTTTATTGCATTTTTGACGCCAGCGGGCGGATAGCTCGTGAATGGCTCCAGGGCACAGTTGTAGGTCCTGCCGTACCAGGGATAGTCGTTATGCCCGCCATAGACCTGCCACATCCAAAGATATTTGAACAGCTTGGCATCCCATGCCATGCCGAAAGCCACCTGCAGCTTTTCATTTGTGATGGTATACCAACCTTCGGTAAGTTCTTTGAAGGAGACCACATCAACAGAGCGCGTTGTACGTGGCAGAACTCGAGTAATGTCTTGCAACTTTCCGGTCCTCCGGTTCAATACCATCGGAAAATCATAATCACCTCCCGGTTCCCACAGGCCATTGGGATGAAACGCCAGTACCTCCACTTTCTTGGCTGGAACTTGAACGACGCAGTTTTCATCCAGGAAAGGCACCCCCAGGGCGGGGTGATGACCCCACATGATCGCAAATTCGCCTTCTGATTCATTGACCAGACGTTCTTTTATAAAGAGTGCGGCTTTATCGCGTTTAAGCGCCATCGTGCGTTCAAGTGTCAAAGGAGAGCGATAGGTGCGAACCCAGGTGCGCACAGCCACACGCTCCGGCGTATCTTCTACAATCGTCGCTTCAAACGGCAAGAGCGATACTTCCCCGTGCAGCCCCTGGTACGCTCCCAGATAAGGCTCGGAAGCCCATCCGGCGGAGGGGAGTACTTCCTGCCAGCCCCCATAAAAATAATCATGGAAAGCCCCCTCAGGCAAAGCGCTGGTTGCCACGAAAGGTCTTTGCATGGGGATAGGCGACTGCCACATAAAGTCCAGGTCATGCGGTTTGTAGGTGAACTCAAAAATATCCGCACCTTTATCCAGCAGCACTCCAACCCGGAGGATTTCGTTCTCTAGGAACGCCACTCGTATGCCCTTATAAGTGTAGTCAAGACTGATTCGGCAACCTTGTTTTCTTCCATAGGTATACATAAGAGCCTCCTTCTTTTTATGATCGTGGGCGTTTATAACCTCACGCTTCCATTCTAAACGCTCTCAATCTGAGACGCTTTAATTCTGTAACTACACAGCCTACCCTCCTTCAGACAGCAAAATAGCATTTGCCTGGGATGCCTGAAATGTCTTGCACAAATACTCCAATACGTTCTTCCGCTGTTTTTTGACCGTGGATATAAAACCACGGATAC
>QLUN01000169.1 GCA_018725455.1 Chloroflexota bacterium | reverse complement strand
GTGGCATTCTTATGTAACTTTATTTCCATACATTAAGTATACAACTTAATGTATCGTTAGTCAACAAAACCTACTTATAATTACAATTATCTTGTTCTATTATCTATCATCTGTAATGTGAAGTTTTTTGGAAAATTCACAACAAGTCAGGGGTATACTTTTGTCTTTTTTCCCTTATTAGAAAAGCGATGAATAAGAAATTGACTTGTGAGATTCAGAAGGAATAAATAGATAAGGTTGACGGGGTTCAGTGGACTTTCTCTAAATTACAGCTCCCATTCGATAAGGGAGACCAAACAGGGTAAAGAGATCATCCTTACGGGGGAGATTGATAAAACCTTTAAGATAATACACAGGTTTTCTATATCCAATGAGCCCTATTTTGAAGAGAGAATTACACTTTCCAAAGAAATAGCTGCTCCAGTAGATATATCCTATTTGGGGCTTGGGTTTACAAAGAAACTCGCAAATAATAAATATGAAATGGCAAATGATGTCAGAAATTATCATATGGTAGCCATTCCCTGCAGGCGTAATGTAAAAGGAAATGTTACTACACACAAGGAGATCGAATGAAAGAGACAGCAGACTCAATGTGCAAAAGCTGCCATCAAGGTGATGAAGGATCAAGAATAAAGGGTATCAATCTTAGATATAGGGAGTTCCTCCTGCCTGGCTCCGTTGGGCTGCTCATAGTCCTGGGGGCAACAGGTCTGGTGCGCCAGGTCTTCGGCCTCGATCTGGTCTTGTTGGCGGCCCTGGTGGGGGGAGTCCCGATCGTTTTTGGGGCGGTAAAAGGGCTGCTGCGCAAGGACATGAACGTTGGTGTGCTGATCAGCATCGCCCTGATCGCCTCGCTCATCATTGAAGAGTACATTGCTGGAGCTATTGTGGTCTTCATCATGCATGTGGGTGAGCTGCTGGAGAATATCACTGTGGCTAAGACAGGCAGCGCGATCAGTGCATTGCTGGATCTGAAACCGAAGACGGCGAGAGTACGCCGCACCGATGGAGAGGTGGTTCTACTGATCGAAGAGGTTAAACTCGGGGATCGGGTGCTAGTCAAACCGGGCGAGCAGATTCCGGTAGACGGGATGGTGGCCTCCGGGCAGGGGGCGGTCAACCAAGCTTCTCTTACCGGAGAATCTATTCCAGTAGAAGTGGGTGTGGGGGATGAAGTATTCGAGGGGACGCTCAACGAATTGGGGGCCTTGGAGATCGAGACGACCAAGATCGGGCAAGAGACCACGCTGGCGCACATAATTAAGCTGGTAGAGAAGGCGCAGGCGGACAAAGCCCCGGCACAAAGGGTCGCCGATCGGTTCGCCAAATACTTTACTCCACTGATTCTGGGGATTTCCCTTATCACTTACTTCGTTACTGGTGACGTAATCAAGGCAATCACCGTATTGATTGTGGCCTGTCCTTGTGCCCTGGTGCTGGCGACCCCGACGGCGGTGATCGCCGCCATTGGCAACGCTGCCCGACGCGGCATCCTGATCAAAGGAGGGAGGAGCCTGGAGGCAGCCGGTCGAGTGAATGCGGTGGTGGTCGATAAGACCGGGACCCTCACCTATGGCAACCCGCAGGTGACCGAGATCAGGAGTTTCAGCGAGAAGACTCAACGGGATGTTCTTATCCGGGCAGCCATCGCCGAGAAATTCTCCGAGCATCCGCTGGCCAAGTCCATCATCAGCAAAGCCCAGGAGCTTGGGCTTAAGGTTCCCGACCCGAGCGACTTTCGGGTCATCCTGGGCCGAGGGATAGTAGCCCACACCAGCGAGCAAATGGTGATCCTGGGCAACAGAAAACTCTTAGCTGACCATCAGATCGCCTTGTCCCCAGAGGTAGAAGAGTATCTGTCCCTCAGAGAATCGAACGGGGAGACCTGTTTGCTGCTCGCCGAGGATGACCGCTTTCTGGGGGTGATCAGCGTTGCCGACGTGTTGCGGAAGGGAACACGCCAGGCGATCACTACCTTAAAAGAGTCCGGCGTGAAGAGAATGGTGATGCTCACCGGCGATAACCCCCGCACTGCTGAGGCTATCGCCTCGCTGGCAGGGATCAGTGACTTTGCCGCCGACCAGTTGCCCGAAGACAAGGTAAACACGGTGAAGCGGTTGAAAGAGCAGTATAAAGTCGCGGTCATTGGAGATGGGATCAATGATGCTCCGGCTTTGGCCACCGCCGATGTCGGCATTGCCATGGGTGTGATCGGGAGCGATGCCGCCATCGAGGCGGCTGACATTGCCCTGTTGGGCGACGATCTGACACAGGCCACCCAGGCGATCCGCCTCAGTCGTAAAGCCCTGCGGACTATCAAAATGAATATTTACCTATTCTCGTTGGGACTTAACGCTGTGGGGATGTACCTGGCAGCCAGCGGGGTGATGGGCCCGGTGATGGCAGCGGTGCTGCATAACGTCGCCTCGATTACAGTGGTGCTGAATTCAGCCAGGTTGATACGATATAGATAAGATGTTACAAAAACTAACAATATTTCAGTCCTTGTTAGATGGACTCTTTCCCCATAAATTTACATGAATCTGAAGCAAATCTTATGGTTATTCAGCCAGGGTATCCTCGGATCGAGGCCGTTTTTCAAGAGCTTTGCCTGAAGGTTATCCAGGAGCGGCCTAACTGCATCTTGATGTTCAAACC
>QLUN01000168.1 GCA_018725455.1 Chloroflexota bacterium | reverse complement strand
AAAACTTTGTTATCCGGTCGCCACGGCAGCGGCACTGCTCTCATTATTCTTCTCCTCCTGGCTAACCGCCTCCGTGCTGGAGTTGGGTACCATTCGGTATTACGTGGGGGGCTGGGAGCCCCCCTGGGGTATCGAGTTAGTAGTAGACCCGCTCAGCGCTTTCATGTGCCTCACCATATCCCTGGTTAGCCTCCTTGCGGTGATATATTCTAAGAACTACATTGAAAGGGAGCTCCCCGGCGGGAAGACAACTTCTTACTACACCCTGATATTGCTCTTGATCGGTGGCATGCTGGGAGCGGTGGTTACCGGCGATCTTTTTAACCTATTTGTATTGACGGAGATATTCTCCATAGCCGCATATGCCCTGGTGCCTATAGCTGAAAAGCGGGGCTCGCTCATAGCCAGCTACCGCTATTTGATACTGGCGTCAATTGGCACCAGTCTCATACTTCTGGGTACCGGCTACCTCTACATCATCACCGGTACACTTAACATGGCGGATCTTGCCGACATACTCCCCGCCTTTTATGACTCCTGGGTGGTGTTTGGCGCTCTGGCCTTTCTCCTGGTCGGCTTTGGCATTAAGACCGCCCTTTTCCCCTTGCACACCTGGCTACCCGATGCGCACTCCATCGCACCAGCGCCGATAAGCGTCATTCTTTCTGCACTGGTGATAAAGGTGGGCGCCTATTCCCTCATCAGAGTACTTTTCACCATCTTCGGGGTCGAATTCATCACCGGGCCGATACCTATTGCATCGGTGCTGACATGGATGGCGGCGGCGGCGATACTCATGGGTTCTTTTTTCGCATTATCGCAGACAGATATCAAGAGGATGTTAGCTTATTCCAGTGTAGCCCACATCGGCTATGTGGTAATGGGCATCGGATTGGCTGTGGAGATGGGCATGACGGGGGGCATACTTCACATCTTCAACCATGCCCTGGCAAAAGGGTGTCTCTTCTTCTGCGCCGGGGCGGTGATCTATCAGACCGGGATTCGCAGCATAGACGATTTCCGTGGTTTAGGCAGTAAGATGCCGGTTACGATGGCAGCCTTCACCCTGGCAGCGGCCTCAATGGTAGGAATCCCACCGACCGCCGGATTCGTGAGCAAGTTTTACCTCTACCTGGGGGCTGTGGAGGCGGGCGGATGGATATTTGTGATCGTTATATTGCTGGGCAGCCTTATGACCGCGGTATTTTATCTGCGAGTTATTAACCTGATATATTTTGGCGGAGATAAGCATGAGGGGAAAGTGCAGATGGATGAGCTCCCCCTTAGCATGCTCATTCCCATAATGACACTGGCACTGGGATCTACCCTGTTCGGCATATTTGTAAATATACCCCTATCAGTGGTAGAGCCAGCAGTCAAGTTGTTGTCGGGAATGTGAGTACGTAAGAGTTAAGTTTTAGGTTTTAGGTTTTAAGTTCCCCCCGCCCCACTTAAAACTTAATCACTTAAAACTTCTTAGAGAGATATATGACTGACGCGACAATTTCATATTTGCCTGTCATAGCAGTGCTGTCACCGATGTTGTTGAGCATTGTGGTGTACTATGTCGGGGGGAAGTCCGAAAAGGCGAGCGACGTCCTCTCTATCGCCACCTGTGTGGGGTCTTTTCTGGCCGGCATGGCAAAGAGGATGCCAATCACCATGCTTACCTTCAGCATAGCGGCGCTTTCGATGATGGGAATTCCGCTCCTATGCGGATTTATCAGCAAATGGACGCTTGACATGGGCGCCCTGGAGACGGGAGAGCCGGTATTCATGGTATCTATATTGCTGTTGATCTTGAGCAGTATTATGAACGCCATCTATTTCGTGCCCATCATCATCAAGGCATACTTTGGCGCCAACGAATATGAGGGAGGATATGATGATGCGCCTCCATCAATGCTGGTGCCAATGGTGATACTGGCAGCGGGGTGCATAGTGTTCGGCATATTCACCAACCTGAGCTTCTCCGCCATAATTCCTGCAGCCAGGGCCTTATTGGAGCCGTAATGGGAGCGATTCATCCGGCGGTCATATTCTTTGTCGGGGCGGCCCTCATACCATTCTTCAAGGGGACGGGCCAGAGGATCTTCGTAGTGGGTGTGGCTCTGGCCGCCTTTGTCTATATGCTATTTGTCGAGCCACAAACAGGGTGGAGGTTTTCCTTTTTAGGGTTCAATGTCGTTCTCCTCAATGCCGATAGATTAAGCCTCTTCGTAGGATATATCTTCGCCCTCATCGGGCTGCTGATTATTCTCTACTCTATTCACGTAAAAGAAAATGAACACCATATTTTCTCTTTCCTCTACATTGGCTGTTCGCTGGGCGTGGTGTTTGCGGGTGACTTCTTCACCTTCTTCATTTTCTGGGAGATGATGGCGGTTACCGCAACTGTTCTCATATGGCTTAAGAAGGACGAGAGATCGCTGGGGGCAGGATTCAGGTACCTCATGATGCATCTTATCGGCGGGGGCATTCTGCTCATAGGGATATTGCTGCATTTCTCGGCCACAGGCTCAATGGAGGTCGGTGGATTAACCGGAGTGCCGTTTGCCCTTATCCTGATAGGCATCGGACTCAATGCCGCCTTCATCCCACTCCATACCTGGTTGCCGGATGCCTATCCCAAAGCCCCCTTCACCGTCAGCGTCCTCCTGTGCGTCTTCACCACCAAAGCCGCCG
>QLUN01000167.1 GCA_018725455.1 Chloroflexota bacterium | reverse complement strand
TGTACAGCCCATTGTAGCACGTGTGTAGCCCAGGACATAAGGGGCATGATGATTTGACGTCATCCCCGCCTTCCTCCGGTTTACACCGGCAGTCTCCCTAGAGTGCCCGTCTTTACGCTGGCAACTAAGAATAGGGGTTGCGCTCGTTGCGGGACTTAACCCAACATCTCACGACACGAGCTGACGACAACCGTGCACCACCTGTCTCCTCGTCCCCGAAGGGAACTAGACGTTTCCGCCTATAGCGAGGGATGTCAAGTCCTGGTAAGGTTCTTCGCGTTGCGTCGAATTAAACCACATGCTCCGCTGCTTGTGCGGGCCCCCGTCAATTCCTTTGAGTTTCAGTCTTGCGACCGTACTCCCCAGGCGGAGTGCTTATTGTGTTAACTGCGGCACAGAAGGGGTCGATACCCTCTACACCTAGCACTCATCGTTTACGGCGTGGACTACCAGGGTATCTAATCCTGTTTGCTCCCCACGCTTTCGCGCCTCAGCGTCAGTTACAGTCCAGAAAGTCGCCTTCGCCACTGGTGTTCCTCCCAATATCTACGCATTTCACCGCTACACTGGGAATTCCACTTTCCTCTTCTGCACTCAAGCCAACCAGTTTCAAGTGCACGTCCAGGGTTGGGCCCTGGAATTTCACACCTGACTTGATCGGCCGCCTACACGCCCTTTACGCCCAATAATTCCGGACAACGCTCGCCCCCTACGTATTACCGCGGCTGCTGGCACGTAGTTAGCCGGGGCTTCCTCCTTGGGTACCGTCACTTTCTTCGTCCCCAAAGACAGAGCTTTACGATCCGAAGACCTTCATCACTCACGCGGCATTGCTGGGTCAGACTTTCGTCCATTGCCCAATATTCCCGACTGCTGCCTCCCGTAGGAGTCTGGGCCGTGTCTCAGTCCCAGTGTGGCCGTTCACCCTCTCAGGTCGGCTACTGATCGTCGCCTTGGTAGGCCGTTACCCTACCAACTAGCTAATCAGACGCGGGCCCATCTTAAAGCGGATTACTCCTATCTTCTACTTGCCATGCGGCACGTAGATCACACCCGGTATTAGCACCCCTTTCAGGATGTTATCCCAGTCTTTAAGGCAGGTTGCCCACGCGTTACTCACCCGTCCGCCGCTAACTAGAAGTTAGAGGTTGGAAATTAGAAGTTGGACCGAAGGAGTCTACCCTCAATCTAATCTCTAACCTCTAATCTCTAACTTCTAGTTCGCTCGACTTGCATGTATTAGGCATGCCGCCAGCGTTCGTCCTGAGCCAGGATCAAACTCTCCGATAAATCTATTCAATTCATCAAAAAGCGATTCTCGCTCTAATTTTATACCTTACTTCAAAGGTACGGGTCTTAGTAAAATTCATCCTTACGCGCAATCATATAAGGTAGCCTCCAGCCATGTGCCATGTGCCATGTGCCATGTGCCATCCTCTACAATTGCGCCTGCATTGTTCAGTTTTCAAGGATCACAGATTCGATGCGCCACTTAATGGGGCGAAGTTTAGCTTATCACTTCGGCTCGCTCTCGTCAAGTAGCTGAATCACTAACTTGTCGAATCTCTCAGAAGTCGCCCGCTGCTTGCGACGCTTGACTACTATAGCACGCGGTTTGTGACTGTGCAACAGCTAGCTTTATCCATTTTGCTGTTTGTTGCTCATTCGTGTTATTCTAGTCCCAGTTACACCTAAAATATTCGTCTGCAAGAGGAGGAGTAATTAGTGTCGACCTTGCTTGAACGCGCACAGGCCTTGGCGCCCGAGTTAATCTCCATTCGCCGCGACATTCATCAGCATCCCGAAGTTGGTTTTGCCGAACATCGCACTTCGCAACTGGTATTCAACTATCTGCAGGAGCTAAGTCTTAAGCCGCAAATCGTCGCCGGAACGGGAGTTGTGGCCACACTCCGGGGCACGTCGCCGGGCAGGACCATCGCCTTGCGCGCTGACATGGACGCGCTCACGATTACCGAGCAGGCTGAACATACATACACGTCCAAAACGCCCGGACTAATGCACGCCTGTGGGCATGACGGACATACTGCCATACTCCTTGGAGTGGCAAAGCTCCTCAGCGAGGTCAAAGACCTCCCTGGCAACGTGAAGTTTATCTTCCAACCGGCGGAGGAAGGTCCCGGGGGAGCGCTGCCGATGATCGAGGCGGGAGTGCTCGGCAACCCACAAGTGCACGCCATGCTTGGCCTGCACGTTGGCACAGTTCAGTATACGGCAGGGCAAATTGCGCTGCGTTATGGCTCGGTTTGTGCAGCGCCTGACAATATTGAAATAGTCGTAAAGGGCAAGGGTGGCCACGGCGGGCATCCGCACGGAGCGATTGACGCTATTGTGACTGCGGGACATCTAATCGTTGCCCTGCAAAGCATTGTCAGCCGTGAGATTGACCCTGCTGCCGCTGTTGTGCTATCGCTTGGTACCGTGCGCGGGGGATACCGCGAAAACGTCATTGCCGACGAAGTTACGTTGACCGGCACCGTACGCACGCTGTCACCGGAAATACGCTCCTCGATGCCGGACCGCATTGAGCGCATCGTGAAAGGCGTCTGCGACAGCTTCCGCTGCCACTATTCCTTTACCTATACGCAAGGCTATCCTGCGCTATACAACGACGAGGTCATGACTGCGCTAACTGAGGAAGTAGCGCAAGAAGTCCTTGGCAGCGCCAACGTATTTCGTGCCCCCCACCCTTCTATGGGGGG
>QLUN01000166.1 GCA_018725455.1 Chloroflexota bacterium | reverse complement strand
ATACGCCAGAAGCCGAGGGGCGGGCCATCCCATAAAGCCGCGGCCTATTTCGCGAGGGACTCGATATGAAGTTCGGGTTCATCGCGAAGCATCGAGGGGTCTGGCCAGTATCGTGGATTTGCGAGGCTCTCGGTGTCTCGCGCAGTGGCTTTCACGCCTGGCTGGGCCGCGCGCCCAGCGCGCGTGCCCGCAGCGACGAGATGCTTGGCGCCAGGGTGCGCGCCAGCTTCATTTCCAGCTATCGCACATACGGTGCCAGGCGGGTCTGGCATGATGTGCTGGCCGAAGGCCAGCCATGCGGCCTGCATCGCATAGAGCGCCTGATGCGCCAGCAGGCGCTGAAGGCGCGGCCGCGCCGGCGCGGTCTGCCCAAGGACGATGGCCAACGATCGGTGATCGCCGAGAACGTCCTTGATCGTCAGTTCAGCGCCGATGCGCCGAACCAGAAGTGGGTCGCTGACTTCACCTACATCTGGACCGCCGAGGGCTGGCTTTATGTGGCTGCCGTGATCGACCTGTTCTCGCGCCGCGTCGTGGGCTGGTCGATGAGCGCGACGATGACAGCGCAGCTCGTCACCGACGCGCTGATGATGGCGATCTGGCGCCGGGGCAAGCCCGACGCCTTGCTGCATCATTCGGACCAGGGCAGCCAATATACCAGCGAGCAGTTCCAGCGGCTGATGGCCGATAACGGCGTCACCTGCTCGATGAGCCGTTCAGGGAACGTCTGGGACAACGCAGCCATGGAGAGCTTCTTCTCTTCGCTGAAGACCGAGCGGATCGCCCGCAAAACCTATCGCACGCGAAATCAGGCGAAGGCCGAGGTGTTCGATTACATCGAACGCTTCTACATTCCCAAACGCAGGCACTCGACCCTGGGGTATCTCAGCCCCATCGACTTCAAGCGGCAGGCCAATGTAGCTTAACCTCGTGTCCATCAAACCGGCAGCAGCTCAGCCTTCTTTTCCAAATCGGCCGCCTCCTTCTCATACTCATTCGCCCAATTCAAAGCGCGCAAGAACGACCGCTTCACGCTCGTCAAATTGCCTCCGCCTCTCGTGAACTTCGGCACTTCAAACTCCGGCGGAGCGTTCCCATTCGCGAGCCATTGAAGCCAAATCGAAGGCTCAGGCTCGCTCGGGGTGAGTATGTTGGCAAGCGTCTGAGCGGCTTTCTCTCGACGAACATCCGTCGAAAGTTTGGACATCACATCCATCACCTCCTGGATGCCAGGCGAACGCATTTCAAGCTTCGACGCCCCTTCCAATAGGTGGGTCACCACACGCGCAAATCGCTTCGACGGCTGCTTCTCTTCATCCATGTACCGCAAACCTCCCGGCAGAATTTCGATGGACGGTGCGCACGTCCCGCTTCCGCCATCTGCCGTAATATCAATTCATAGGCAAGCGTTTCGGGCTACCACCCGTATTCCAAATTACACCTTCGGGAAATTTCAGACCACTAGCCCGAAAGGCCTCAAAAACGTCGATTTTATGCCAAAAAACGGTAGCCCGCATGAGGCCAACTTTTGTGAACCTGTTAGGCGCAATACCGTAAATGTGGAACACATTTACCCGGCCATTTTCAGGCAGATTCCCGCCTTTTCAATGCCCCGTGCGCGCTGCCGCGGGCTTCCACGCAGGCCACCCCGAAATCTTTCGGGCTAGCACCAACCTGCGTGGGGGTCCTTCGCTCGACACTCGCTGCGGAAGGTGGTGTTCGCGAAACGAACACGAGCTACGCTTCAAAAAACAGATGGACACTCCAAGTGTTTCCCGCCATCGCCGCTTCCTAATCGCTAAGCGATCCGGCATAATATGGCGGAGAGAAAGGACGCCGACGTGGCAATCGACACATCGAAAATCGAGCAGGCCATCATGCGTCGGCGATCCGCAATTGCGCGGAAACAGGAGCAAGACGAACTGCTCCGCATCGGGAAAACCTCGATCAAAAAAATTCGATCTGACCGCGAAGAGAAAGCCGCCCGCTGGTCGACAAAGGCAAACTTCTCAATCCCAATCGCTCCACCAGGCAGGCCCAAAAGCGATGATGGTGGCGTGACCTTTCACTTCCAACTTCGCTCAGTTTCCAAAACTGTCAGTCCAGAAACCGGCGCATCTGGAAGCCGACCTGGCTACGAAATGAGTGCCGCGGTTCAACACGCAAAGTACATCGAACGTGAACATGCCCCCGAAACCGTCGCATCAAAATCGGAGGAACGAAATGTTCAGTCCGAACGAGAGACAGCCTGGACACTGCAAGCGAATGCGGAATCCCCTTCCGAGGAAGAAGGCCGTTTGATCGGCAACACGATCGAGACAAACCAGACAGAGACTCTCATATTCTCGAACATCAGCAACGATCCATTCCTCCGAAATGAGTACTGGGCCGCAGTCGATCGCACAGAGCGAACGCCCCGAACCCACTCGCTTCGTTTCAGCCCAGACGTTCCGATTGAAATCTGGGATCACCTGCTCGCTCAAGATTCGATCCCAGGAGCTTTCAAATCACATATCGCTCGCCAGTTCGCATCGATGAAGATCGCCAACGAAGCTGACGCAAGATGTCAGATGGATCCGATGTCCTGCTCCCTCGACCAGGCATCAGAGATCCTTCAATGGGCTCAACAGCAGTCCGTCTGGTCCAACACCTCTCCACTCTTTCAATTCGAAAGCGGCCGTGGCGGACGCACCCAGTACCGGCTGATTGCCGAACTTCCGCACGAGCTAGGGTCCAAACC
>QLUN01000165.1 GCA_018725455.1 Chloroflexota bacterium | reverse complement strand
CCACACCTCCATTTAACGGGTTCAAAGTTCAAGGTTCCTCCCCTCCCCAGCCGTGAACCTCTTCAGACATCGAGAATTATTCGGGCCCTGAAATGGTTACCTTTTTCCAGCTTGAGCTGGTGATACGTGGCCGCCTTGACCGGCGTCTTGAGATTATGACGCCGGGGATCGATCTTTTCGCCATGAGCCATCGCTCTCAAATATTGTGCTCTCAGGTTGACGATCTCAAATCTACTGAAGATAAGGCCCTCGGCATCGAAGAGATAGAGCAGCTCATTCAGCCAGGTGACCAGCAATTCCTCCTGATCCGGGGCTTCGGCAACTACCTGATGACTGATCACCTCAGCTACCTTTTCGAGATCAGCGATGAGGCTGAACATCCCATAGGCCGCATTGACGAACACCTCTTCAACGCTATTCCCATGGGCGATAATACCTATGTCGGCGGTGTGATCGATGAACTCGAAGTTTGGCATCGTAGTTGAATTATAACAAATCGAGGCCAAAATGAAAACGCCTGTGGATTTATGCTATTATTGAGGTATGAAGCCTAAGTTCATCGTCGACCTTAATGTAGGCAAGCTGGCCAGAAGGCTTCGGATGTTGGGGTACGATACCTTGTTCATCAACGGTCTGGACGATAACGACCTCGTTCGAGTCGCACTAAAAGAGGGAAGGGTTCTGCTGACGAAAGACACCGGCATACTACGACGAGGAGTAGCCTTTACGGGAAAGATCAAGGTGGTGTTGATTGAAGCCGAGAACGTGAGGGAACAGCTTCGACAGGTGGTGGAGACGCTGCACCTGAAATCGGGCTCGGATCCGTTTTCGCTCTGCCTGGAATGCAACCAGCCCTTGATCCCCAGGGGGAGGGAAGAGGTTCGTGATCTTGTTCCACCGTATGTTTTCCAAACACAAGAGCAATACATGCAGTGTCCAGGGTGTAATCGTATTTACTGGCGAGGAACGCACTGGCAGAGGATGAACGAGGAATTGGGGGAACTGTTGAGTCCAGGGGAATTAAGGCTTTAGCCTTTCATCAAATAAATGAAACCCTGAAGGGTTAATTCCGAAATGGCTTCAGCAAATGCAGGTTTTGTGTTAGAATCTGCTTGGTGTAACCATGAGAAGAGTCGGTATATTGTTTAACGCCAACATCGCTGCTGCTCCGGGCCTGGCTCAAAGTCTGGCGAAGAAATTGCAGCAATCGAGCATTTCAGTCTGGGCCTATCCCTTCTCAGATGAGGCCAGGGCCAGGGAGGAGCTCGCCGGAACCGAGATGATCCTCAGCCTCGGCGGAGATGGCACGATGCTGCGGGCGGCGCGCCTTATCGCTCCGGAGGCGATTCCCCTTCTGGGCATAAAGCTGGGCGATCTGGGATTTACGACCGAAATCAGCGGGCGGGAGGCACTCACCAAGATTTCCAGCTTCTTAAATGGAGAAAGCTGGACCGACGAGCGGGCAATGCTCCAGGCAGAACTCCCCTCGCATGCGAGCCCGGCAGTCATTCACGCACTGAACGATATAGTGGTGGGGCGAGGCTCAATCATCCGTGTTATCCGGGTAAAAGCATCCGTTAATGGCCAGCCGGTGACCACCTATAAGGGCGATGGGGTTATCGTAGCCACGGCAACCGGAAGCACCGGATACTCCCTGGCCTGCGGTGGACCGATCCTTTTCCCCAATGCCCAGGACATTCTGTTGACACCCATCGCACCGCATTTGAGTTTGGCTACTTCTCTGGTGCTATCTCCCCAATCTGTGATAGAGCTTGAGGTTCAAACCACTCACGAGGCCAGGGTCAGCATCGACGGGCAACTTGAGTTCCTCTTGCGCAGCGGGGACACGGTCAGAATCAGACGCAGCCCTTATACCACCCGGCTCTTACGAATCCAGCCGCGCCCCTTCTTCCATCAGACATTATTGCAGAGGTTAAGTGCCAGGGCGGGATCAGCAGATGAAGGTTGAAAAGGTGAAAGATGGTAAATAGAGAGAAATTACTGGATAGCAGGTATGCCTATCAGGGACAGAGGATCAACCTCCGTGTTGACGGCATAGAGCTACCCTCCGGCAAGAAAACTACCCGGGAGATCGTGGAGCACAGCAACTGTGTTGCCATCGTGGCTGTTGATGCCGCCGAAAATGTCACCCTGATTCGCCAACACCGCAGCGCCATAGGCCAGAATTTGCTGGAGATTCCAGCAGGCAAGATTGAGCCCGGTGAGAGCCCGCTTGCCTGTGCACACCGTGAATTGAGGGAAGAAACCGGCTACCTGGCCGGAAAGGTAGAGGCTCTCGGCGGTTTCTATGCCAGCCCCGGATACTCCACCGAGTATCTTTATCTCTATCTCGCCACGGAACTGGAACCAGTTCTGGAGGCACCAGATGCCGATGAGATTATGGATGTTGTCCGCGTCCCACTGGCCAGCATCCCGGAGAGGATTGCTTCCGGAGAGATTCGCGACGCTAAAACCCTCGTCGGGCTCTTGTATGTAGAGCGTGTCGCAGAATTGGTTTGGAGATGAACAGGTGACTTTTCCCTCTTTCCGAAGGTTCCCCTTTCACCTCACCATTACCAGTTTTCTCCAACCTGCTCTAAGGTTTATCTGAATCTTCTCAATAAGCAGGGGCGGTTCCCACGCCGCCGCATTGCCGGGCATGGGAATCCGGCCTGTTTGATCCCCAAGATATTGAGAGGATACATTTATCTCATTTCGGTTCATTTTTCTCTTCAGATCTGTGCCTCTTTCACGCGCCTCTCGGAATTCGCCAGATCCCTCATGAGCTTGTTCAGATTCAACGACAGCATAGACCTCT
>QLUN01000164.1 GCA_018725455.1 Chloroflexota bacterium | reverse complement strand
GAACCGTTGAAACAACCTCAAGTATTATGCCCCAGGATTTCCCCTAAGGTTTTCCATATTGGGGACGGCGACAAATTATGCCCGGTTTGGTTCCCATCCTGGTAGTTCATGCTTTATTCCCGATATTGGCGAAAAGACAGTACGCCAGGCACCTTGATACCAGATTCTCCCCCAGACATTTCCCAATACCTCTACTCCGCTCGCAACATCTCTAAAAATAGGAGCACCACTGTCTGTCACTATATTGTCAAAGCGAGCAATAGATTGGTGAAAGAGCCGAATGAACGTAGGGTGCCCTATTGTCTTATCTGTTGCGAGTACTGTTCCTTTCAGGTTGCCACTTGCCCTTCCAGACATCTTGATTGCATCCCCTACCCTTGCATGGCCATAACTCACTACCGGTGTCATGACGCCATGGCCTAGATGGATACAGGTCCTGACATGCCAATTATGGATGGCTACCCGGGCCACATCTGCCATAGCACCAAGACCGCCCGGCAAGCTCCGGACAGTTGCTACCTCTTCAACTATTCCGGCGCTGTGCTTTCTCCATGGTAGCCTGGGCTGGTATATTGGCATACCTACATGGGTTGGTGCGTTCCTCTCACCAAGGTGTCCCGTGACAATATAATCTATATCATCAGGCCACCACGCGATTGGCCTCCGAACTGCGAAACCTGTTGTTCCAACGGCGGCTGAGTTACCATTCCGATGTACGCCTTTTATTTCAACCCCACCAGGTATGGGGCGATACCTGACATCGTAACCCGGTTGGGCAGGTGGTAGTGCTGCTGTGGCTACTGCCTCAGGAGATTGAATGGTAGCGGTGGTAAGTCTGACCTTCGTGAGGTGAAATACAACCGGAACATCTTGAATACCAAGTCTCTCCGCCCTCTCAGATATCGCTACATAGATTTGGGGTGCAAGCGCTTGAGCCTCCTTGATTGTTAGTTCGTCCATATTGAGCCCCACCGAGATGTAACCACGATGACTGACACCAATGCTGTTTAGGAGGACGCCGTCCACCAGCGCACCACCACAATATGCCCCACGCAATTCATCTAGCCACTTCTCTATCTCAGCTTGGGCACTGTATGTTCGGGCCCTTCCGTATACTGCAACGACACCAGGTATTGCCTTCATCTCCTCGATCGTCAGCAGTCTGAGGGGAGGTGGAGGTGGGTTAAGCCGACGTTCAAATTCCTCCGGCGTCATATTCCTCACATTGACCTCTGGAAACATTTCCTGGAAGTGCGTAATCCTTGCCTCATGCAGGTCGGGGTCTACTAGCTCCCACCAGTAGCTTACCTCAGCAGGAGGGGGAACGGGTCTCTGCACAGGCATTTCAAATATCCCTGCAGGCATTTGAAATCCCCTCTCCCTAGCGTAATGCTCGAAGAGTTGGAGCGCCTCAGTCTCTCCCTCAGGCTCTATCGATCTCCCCAACTCCTGAAACTCCTCGGGGCTCATAGTAGAGACATCGATGCCGAAGTAACGGTCAAGTACCAAGACCATTATCTCCCTCATCTGCTCACGCTCATAAGCAGTTAAGGGCGGCGCTTCCCACCAATAGCGAGCATCCCAATCAAAGTCCTCCGGGTCAATACCCCCAGCCGCTACTACCATTGTAGCCAGTGGTATTATCAGCAGCAATACCGCAGCCACAAGTAAGACAATCCCTTTTATTCCCTTCAGTCTCATTCTTGTTACCCTCCGTTTCTTATATTTATCCACTTTTTTGCGAGTGTGGACGAACTCTGACTCGATTCAGGTTATCGTCACTGGCTCTCACCTCCCTTATTGGCGACCGGGATTTTTCCCTCTACTATATATAACGAGGAAAGCACCAAAAAGTTAGGTATATTCAAGACGCTTGGAACGACCGGTTCTGCTCACCCGCTTGCGATTGCTTTCCGCACTGGCGTATAATCTCAGCAGAAGGGTTTCTTGAAGGCAGATCTATTGAACGAGAACTTCCTCCATGAAGAAATAACCTTGATTCGCCGGGCCAGGGCAGGCGACAGGGAGGCTTTCGGGCAACTGATGGAGACTCATGCACCGCGAGCCTACCGTATTGCCTTCGCCATCCTCCGGAACCAGAGCGACGCCGAGGACACGGTGCAGGAAGCCTTCATCACCGCCTATAAGTCTATCAAGAAACTGGAGAAGGAGGGCTCCTTTGTCTCCTGGCTCAGCCGCATAGTCGCCACCCGGTCCTATGACCTGCTGCGCAAGAGGCAGCGGGAGCGTAAGACTGTCGAAAGCACGATCTCCACACTCAAGGTGGGAATGTCCCAGCCTGCCTCCAATCCTGCAGAGAGCAAACAGGATTTTGACCTCGACCTTCGTGAGGCGATCACCAGGCTGCCGGAGCTGCACCGCCTGGCCATCCTGCTGCGCTACTCCGAGGATGCCTCCACCGATGAAATAGCCCGCATCTTGAATCGTCCCGCGGGAACCATTAGAAGGATACTGAGCGAATCATACCGCTTGTTACGTCTTTATTTAGAGGGGGGTGAAAGCAGATGAGGTGCGACAGGGTCAGGGAGAGATTCCCGGAATATGCAGAAGGCGCGCTCCGAGGCAATGACCTCAGGGCCTTTGAGGAGCATCTCCAGGATTGCAGAGATTGTCGCCATGAACTGGAGAGCTTCAGAGAGTTGGACATTCGTCTGAAGCAAGAGGTCCCTGGATACTGGGAAAGCGTGAAGCCGGCACCGGCTTTCCTTGCCCGCCTGAGAGGATTGGATCTGGAAAGTCCGCCGGGGCGGATTTCCGCCAGCACAGAAGCGTTCTCGGCGTTATGGCTGCGGCATCGCCCGGCACTGGCGGTAGGACTCTCTGTTTGTCTGGTAGTGGCCCTGG
>QLUN01000163.1 GCA_018725455.1 Chloroflexota bacterium | reverse complement strand
TATACCAGCAGGCTGAGGGGGGGAACGCTCCGCGTTCCTCATCATGACACCCCCGGCAACTCAGGTTGCCCCATCATGAAGCGCAGCTTCCGATTGACCTGGTTGTTTGCCCGGTCCGATTTCTTGACCAATGTGCGAGTCCGGAACGCAGCAAGGTCCTTGTGTTCGTCCCAGCTCTTCCAGACCTCATCAGGGTCCAACGCGTAGGCGTAAATCCCTGTTCCGACCTTGATGCGTACGAGGGCACCATCGTCCTCAAGTTGCTTGGTCAAGCGGATGATGGTGCGGCGATGCACCCCCAAGCTCTCAGCGATGACGTCTTGAGAAACCACTACGGCACCACAGGTGCCGTCGATGTGCTCAGACAAAAACGCGTAAACCCTAGCTGCGCTAGGGTTCGTCCTGATGAGCGTCTGAAGACGCTTCCAACCCTTTGGATACACCTGCACGAAGTTCCTGTTCTGGCGCTTCGCTTCCTCTTCCTTCTGGCGCTTTAGCGCCTCGAATTGGTCAGCATCGGCTTGCAGCTCTGCAATCCTTCGCCTCCTGTCGTCGTCTGTATCGACGTCCCTGTACGTCATCGAATCTTCCTGTTTTGGCCATGCCCCATGCATGTGCCATCATTGTCCTGATTCGTGACGCAAGACACAAGCATCATGACACAAACAGCAAAAATGTTGACAGAGGGTGTGACATCCAGGGTGTCACATGCATGTGACACCCTGGATGTCACATGCTCGCAAAAATTCTTCAATGATATCAATATGTTACAAGGGGTCTCTTTCTATTCTTTCTTGGGGTGGCTTCCGCCACCCGTCGAAAGACCCTCATTGCCGGGTGGCTAGGCGGCGCGCGCTCCGCACGCGGAAGGGGGGACGCATCCGCGTCCCGTCCTGACCTCAACGCGGCCCTGAAAGGGGAGGGGAGGGGGGTTCATCTTGGCGGAACTGCTTCGCCATTTCCGTGATGACCCGCCGAGCGGTTTCACAGAACTGGTTCACGGCGTGCACCACCTCAACGAACGGGAACCGTCCGCCTGGTTGCTCGTGCTTGTCCTTGCGGTTCTGAAAGCCAGCGAGGCGGAAAGGGTGGCGCAGTCCCGTGATTTTCTCGTCTCCGAGGTCACGGTTCAAAGCCTTGAACCATTCGTTCGTGGCGTGCTCTTCGAGTTCGGCCGAGACCTTCACAACCGCCTGGTAGTTTCCTGGGCTGGTCTTCGTGATGGTCGCAGGCTGGTAAGACCGCTTCGCCAGCGTCATCACGTCATCGTGCGAAAGGTCATCAACCAGCACGTGCCGGGTTGATGCGTCGATGGGCGTGATGAACACATTCGCCCCTTGGGCGTTCTGTGCTGTCAGCTTCGGAATCATGGCCATGATTTCGTTACGAGACCAAAACTTTTCAGGGCCGTCCTCGCGTTTTCCAAGGTTCTGACCGACCTGGTCTCCGTCCACGTTCCGCATGAGCGTCACCCGGTATGAAGGCGCGGCCAACGCGTCGAGCTGCTCAGCGATGGCTTTGGCCTTCACCTGGTCAGGCTTTGACAATACAGGGGAGGGAGGGTTTTTTTCGAGCCCTGCTCGGACGGCTTCGGCAGCGGTCTCTGGACCGAACGCGTGATGTAGCCAGGCTACGGCCTGGCCGTAATCGAGCCCGCCCACGCGCTTGACCAGGTCAATCGCGTTTTCGCGTTTCCCGATGGTGCCTGTGTAGGACAAGGCAACAGCGACCGTGTTGACCGGCACGCCTCGCAGCCTGGCAATCTCGTCCTTTGCCAGGTCAACTTGAAGGTCGAGTTTTGCGAACTCGTCCAAAAGGTTCCGAGCCGTTCCCTTCACTTCTCGCAGCTCACCCCGCAAACTGTCGTTGGCGCGTCGCTCCGCTTCGTAGAGCGCTGCCTGTGCGGCTTTCGCTTCCAAGGGTTTCAGGCGTTTCCGAGCCTTTTTCACCTCGGTCTGTTTCCACTCGGCCAAGGCCTCGCGTCCCAGGACCGGCACAAGGGCCTTGGGTGGGGGAGGGGAGGGGGAGATGTTCGGAACTGGGGGAGGGTTCCGTGAAGCCTTGTAGAACTCGCTCAGAGGCACGTGGCGTGCCGTGGAGCCCTTTTGGCGTGGTCCGACCCCCAAAGGCTTCAAACGTGCCTCCCAGGCCTCCTGGAGTGCCGTCAGGGAGGTCGGGTTGAACATGTCCTTCCCCGATAGCCTCCAACCCTCCTGAGGGGGCTTGGCGGGCATGATGGGGACAATGACAGCCTGAACGTGTGGCGTAGCTTCATCGAGGTGCAGAACTGCACCTGCGACGCGACCTGGGAACCGTTCTTTCAGGAACTCAACGGCCGCTTTCCGGAACTGGGCAAGGCGCTTTGCGTCCCATGTTCCAACCGCGCTCGGGTCGTCGGGTCGGAACCATTCGGGGCTTACTGACAGCACCAGGTCATTCGCCAAAGTGGCGTCTTTCCTGAGGTTGTCCGGGTCGATTTTGGCCTTGGCCATGATGCGTTGAACGCGGCTCTCAAGTTCACCGGGTCCACCCGTGAGCCATTGGTTCTCAGATGTGCGGCGTGGGTCCGCGTTGTGTGTGGGACGTGTCCGCGAAAGGTGGCTGTCAACACTTCCAAGGGTCGACCGCCCTGCGGCCTTGACCTTCCCAACTCGAAGAATTGGCGCGGCGCTCATGACACGAACAGGAACGCGGAGCGTTCCCCCTTCCGCGTGCGGAGCGCGCGCCGCCTAGCCACCCGGCAATGAGGGGCCGCGAAGCGGCATAAAGCCCCGCAGGGCTCACTCTTTGCGGAGCAAAGTATAGTGAGTATACCAGCAGGCTGAGGGGGGGAACGCTCCGCGTTCCTCATCATGACACCCCCGGCAACTCAGGTT
>QLUN01000162.1 GCA_018725455.1 Chloroflexota bacterium | reverse complement strand
AACGATAGAAAGTTGCATCAGACATTCCCCCTTTCATGTTCAAGTGGATTTCTCGCTCATGAATATATCACCTTAAGTCAGAAATGGCAAAACACAACAGTCGAGTTATTACTAATCATACCATGAGTGTTACCCATGTATATCAGCCTCCGCACCCCCTTAATAGTTAAAACTCTCAAACTCGAGGCAGAGGACTCGCCTGGTTGAGTCGGTCACTCTCACCCGGTGGTCGATGCGCCAGCCCACCACCCAGATGATCTGCCCTCCGGCACAGACCAAAGGCACGCGGTCCCGCCAGAAACGGGGGATCCTGGCATCCACCATGAAGTCCTGCAGCTTCTTTGACTCACCCATCCCCAGTGGCTGAAACCTATCGCCATCACGGCGGCTTCTGACAACCAACTCCGCACCGGTGAGGTCGAAATCAAGGCAGGCCTTATCGAGTCGGGGGTCGAGAGTCCAGAGTCCCGAGTCACGAGGGAGGGGTAGAGGACTCTCGACTCCAGAGCAAAGCGTCTCTCGACTCCAGACTCCGAAGACTCCAGAGCGAAGCGTCTCCAGAATCGTCGCTTTGACTCGCCAGCCTGGTAGCATGGTTTCGCCGGGGATGGCTAACTTGTATTCCCCCGCAAGAGACGGCAACGGACAGGGGGCATCCTCCGCTCTGGTGATCAGGCTTTCAGTGTAGCTGCCGTGGAATACTAACCCGCCGGGCAGGGAGAGCCTCTTGCCCGCCGGCCTTACCAGGACCTTGAGCAGACCCTCAATGTGAACTAACTCAATATCTCGCAGGTCCCCCAGCAATCGTTCCAGGACCGAGCGCAACAGATGCCGCTGGAGCGCCGGGGAAAGAACGGAAAACGCCCTATTGTCCAGCGCTACGGCGTCGGGCCTGTCCTGAGCGGTTGTCGGGGGTCGGTTGGCAGTTGTCAGTTGGCAGTTGTCAGTTGGCAATCCCCCTTCCCCTGACCCCTGACCCCTGACCCCTGCTACCGCCACAGAATCCCAGAGCCCTGCCACCTCCCCATCGAGGTGAGCAATATCAGCGGCAATCGTGCGGGCGGCACGAGACAGGCTCTCGCGGATGCGGGGATTATATTCCCGGAGCACCGGTATAAGCTCGGCGCGGATACGGTTGCGCAGGTATTTGGGGGAGATATTCGAGGAGTCCCGCCGTGTGGAAAGATCGCAGGCAGCACAGTAGGCTTCGGTCTCTTTCCGGCTGACCTCCAGGAGAGGTCTGATCACTGTAAGTTGAGTCCCATCGAGTAAGCGCCACCGTGATAGCGGCTCCATGCCGCGCAGGCCCAGGAGCCCCGTCCCCCGAATCAGGTGCATCAGGAGGGTCTCGGCCTGATCATCAGCGGTATGTCCCACCGCCACCGCGTCGGCGCCCGTAGCCCGAGCTACCTCACCGAAGAAGGCATAGCGCACCTCTCTGGCCACCTCTTCAAGGGAGGAACCAAAGTCTGGAGATGCTTCGCTCTGGAGATGCTTCGCTCTGGAGACGCTTCGCTCTGGAGTCCCCCTCCCCTCCTTCGTGACTCTTGACTCTCGACCCTTGACTCTCGACTCGTTTACGTCGCGTTTCTCAATGGTAGCGGCGATGCCGAGGTGGCGTGCCAGATTCGATACGTGCTCCGCATCGGCATCCGCCTCCGCACCCCGCAACTGGTGGTTCAGATGGGCTACATGCAAATCGAGGCCGAGTTTGTCCCTTAGCTGGAGTAAAACGTGCAGCAGACAGACGGAATCAGCCCCACCCGAGACCCCCACCACCATCAGTCTGGAGTCTGGAGTCTGGAGTCTGGAGTCCCCCTCCACCGTTAGTCTGGAGTCTGGAGTCTGGAGTCGGGAGTCCCTCTCCCCTCCATCTAGACTCTCGACTCGTTCTAAGAGGCCATGCTGCGCAAAAAAGCACTCGACCTGGCGGGGCAACTGCTTTGCGATCTTTGGAGACAGTTTCCCAACTTTCAAAATCGTCCCCCATGATGGGTATTATTGATTTTGACTGACTTTACTCTCAAAGTTTACCAAAGAACCCCCCAAAGTAGAAGAATGCAGGGGTACCTTGGCTTTTGCTGACTGGTAGAAATCATAGTGAATCTGGGCCATCGATATAGTGCCTACCTGGCGTCCACGGGTACCACGGTAGTAAAGATGGGTGAAATAAGGGGGACAATTGCCAGTATCGTTATTTCTTGTCCGCCACCTCTTTGATGCGCAGTAATATAAGAAAACCGATTGAATAGATGAAACCCGCCATAAGTGCCACGGTAAGAAAATTAATATACATCCCTAAGAATCCGGTGCCAAGCATAGCTACTCCGGAGATGGCTCCTCCTGCTCCCAAGTAAACGCCCACCTTCTTGCCCCGGGAAGTCTTGCTGGTAATATCGGCCAAATAAACGGCTTCAACGGTATGCCAGCAGCCGTTTGCCATGCCATCAACAAGCAATATTAGAAGCAACACCAAAAACCTCAAATTGGGGGGTTCCAGCAGAGGAAGGAGGGGATACGAAATATAAATAACTATACCGACAATAGAAGAAATTAGAAAAAAAGATTTTCGCCCGTACTTATCAGCACCTCTGCCGGTAAAATACCTCCCGATGGATTCAAAGATTAAAATCAACCCTAATCCATATCCTGTTAGAGGTATGCCACCAAGACTGTAAAAGAAGACCACTAAAAAAGGAAAGTAAAGCCCGTCAGCAAAAGATAAAAGTGCATTGGCTATAAAAACTGTTCTATAATTGCTGGGGTTATCTTTCAAAAGGGTTCCAGTGGCGTCTCGTTTGGCTACCGCATCGTCTTCATGAGTCATTATTTAGCACTCCTTAGCCAAGTTGTAATTACTCAGCCAGCGATTGATGGCCACAGGGTTC
>QLUN01000161.1 GCA_018725455.1 Chloroflexota bacterium | reverse complement strand
CCCAGCGTGCAGGAAAGCGCTGACACCATTGCTGCCTGACTGGTTGGCGTGAAGTAGTGAGCCAGCGGCCACGCTGGCTTACAGGCCGTAGAAGTCACCGGCGCTGCGCGGCTTTATCGCGCAGCGTCCGTGTGGACTGCCGGGTTGGGCGTCTGTGGATAGATAGGCTACCTCGCGACCGACCCGGAAATAAACAATGCGCCTTGCCCCAGAGATGCATCCTTCGACTTTGCTTTCTTTGCGGGGTCTAGTGCGCAGACGGTCTCACCAATAAAATAATTGGCATGGCTGTTGTTCAATTCTCCCAGTACTCGCTTCACGGTCTCAGGACTATGGCCCTCAAGAAACCGAAATGCGGATGAGGCAAGATATTCCAGATTCATCTCAAAAGTTAGCCAATTCCGCTTTAACGCTTCGGCGGTAAATCCGGTGGTGTTTGATCCGCCAAAAATGTCTAGGACGACATCTTCCTCGTCGGTCAGCATCTTGATAAAGAACGCGGGGATTTCCGAAGGGAATCGCGCTGGATGGCGTTCGAGTCCGAGTTCCTTGCAGAGGCGGAGATAGCTTGAGTTGCTATCGGTGTTCGGTATAGAAAGGAGGTTGGAAGGTATCGCACCTCCATTATCCTTGCCAAACCCAGCACTTATGTCATGGCCAGAAGGACGTTTTTTTGGCGTATAGAAACTCTCTGGGTCCTCGATCAACTTCTTCATCCGATCAGAATACGGTGCCAGCACTTTTCGAACATCGGCTTTCGGAAAGGCGGTTTTACTAAACCACCACACAGTGTTAACAGAATCCTTTGCCCGAATTTTTCGCTTGTTTACCCATTCAATTGGCGACGGCAACTTTGCAGGATTGAACCAGTAGAAATCTTCAGCAAGGTGAAATCCGATCTCGTCGCAAAAAGCCAAGAGTACGCGGAAGTTATACAGCGACCGGGATGGAATGCCAGAACGGTATGCCCCCCCCAAATCGAGAACAAAACTCCCGGTTTCCTTGAGAACACGGAAAACCTCTTGGCCGAATGGTTTAATCCACTGGACATAATCTGTTTCCTCAACATTGCCATAGGTCTTTTGGCGCCGAAGTGCGAACGGCGGCGATGTCATGACTAGATCAATGCTGTCATCGGGTAATTCTGCGAGAAGCTCAAGCGAATCTCCGACATAGGCCTGACCTCTGGCGGTACGGTAAAGCGGTTTGCTCTGCATGTCAATATTCCATCAGATCATTGACCCAGCTTGCCACTATCTGCCACAACACGCTTGCGGCGAAATAGACTTGCGGGTCTGCCTGGCAGATGGCTTCAACATCGCCCTGAACAAACTTATCTTTGCCATAGCCGACGATGTAGCTCATCCATTTTCTTAGGTTCTCGTCGGCCCCGACGACCATGTCTGATGGATTGAATTTGCCAGTTCGAGCAAGCACCCACGAAAGGCCGTCGCGCTTAGCGGGGTCGCCATTTCTCAGGAGATCAATCAAGTGAGGAATTTGCGGCTCAGCAATCCGCAGAAGGGCGCGCGCTGCTTCAACCTTGATCTCCAGCGGGCTTGAGTTGAATGTATCAACAAGTGCGGTCGCTGATGTTGCGGAGGCAAATTGCCCAAGTGCCCATGCTGCTCCAGCGCGCAGTTCGTCGTCACGCTGAGAGTCCCGCAGCACTTCTATCAGCATCTGTTCGCTCCGGCTCTTGGGTATTTCGGATGCGACAATGACCGTTTCAAGCTGCGTTTCAAGGGGAACCGTCATGACCGGACTGCGCAGCTTGTTTTCTATGAACCCCCAGGCATTCGGGTCGTCATTTGCCGCAAGCGCAGCCGCAGCCTCCAGTTGGACATAAATATCCTCGTCGGCATCGGTCATTCTTGCTACGAGCACCGGCTTGGCAGTGGTGTAGCCTCTGTACCGCAACGCTTTTGCGGCAGCGTACCGCTCGCTTAAGTTGACGCTTGCGAGCTTGTCTATGAAATAGGCTTCGCTAACTGACGTGGGGCACTGGAGCTTTGTGTTAACCGGAACGACCGCAGCCACAATCTGATTGGCCTCGACAGCATCACCAGTGTTGACCTGTGGCAGCAAGGTTATCTTGCCTTTGCTCCGACTCAATTGAATAGATTGTTTCCGCGCCTCTGTGATGGGGGTAAGGCTGATCCTACCGAGTTCCACTGCCGTAACAACTGATCGCTGGTTGGCGGCAGCACACGTCCACATCACCCGTATTTCTGATCCTTCCTCAACCCCTTTCGGCTGAGTGATGGATACCTGTCCTGCAGTGAATGCTTGCTGCATTTCTTTGACACTGACGAAGTGAACAGGTGAAATTTGTTTCAGGTCTATCGGAGAATCTTCGTTTTGCTCGAATACGACGATTGAAACAAGGTCGTCAGCACGCATGCCAGCATCCCACGCCCGCTTCGGGTCATTGAGTGAGTGTGACATTGATATCTCAAGCTTTGTCTTGCCACGGGATTCGAATCGTAAGCCACTGTTCAAGCATAAAATGTCAGGAACCCGGACGCGCTTGATTTTTATTTTCTTCCAGATTTTAAAACCAGTGGAACCCCGCTCAAGTTCTATGGGATTGAATCCCATTGCCTTCAGCCGGTCAATGGTTGCATTCGCGCCCGCGGCACCGACCGCGAGTTTTCGTAGGAAACTGTCGTCACTTTTGAAGTTATTTGCCACTACGTCACCACCATAACTTCTGATTGGCACTTATTATATTCGCCTGCGCCTTAGGTGTCGAGTTCCGTGCGATTATGTGCCCTGTCGCAGCTGGCCGTTGTTTCGGGCGCGTGCTGTCTTAGTGGGCCTTCTGGCCTCTGACACTGTGGAGAACCAATCATGAGCATGGTCCATCCGATGGCACGCACCACCCCGCGTAC
>QLUN01000160.1 GCA_018725455.1 Chloroflexota bacterium | reverse complement strand
CAGCTCGTGCGTCACCAGGCGTATAAACTGGGACCTCTCCTTATGCACCTCCCGCAGTTTAGCATTCAGCTCCATCAGCTCCTGGCCACTGGTCTCACAAGTGAGATTGGCCTCCATCAGCTCCTGGCCCCTCGCCTCGCACGAGAGATTAGCCTCCACCAATTCTCTCTCTCTTTTCCTCAACCTGACCACAATCCGGGATGGCGAAGTGAGCCACAAGGAAGGCGGTAACCGTCAGGGTGAAACTGGTGGCAAAGATATGGACAGGCTGCTGAAACAGCGTCGGGTCCGCAAATCCGACCAGGTTACGGTGAGGAATGAATCCCGACCATTCGCCAATGAGTAGAGCAAAGTAAAGGAAGCTTGCCAAACCGGCATAGCCGAAACCAGTTGCCCGGGGAAACATAGTGCTGGCAAGCAAAACATAGACAAGATAGAAAAAGAATAAAGGCGTTTCCAACCCACCCATGAAGTGCAGAAAGACCGTGAGTGCCACCAGGTCCAGGGTGAACTGAAGGTGCAATAGGTTGATATATCGCTGTTGCAAAGTCCCTCGGGAGTGCAAGTGTCGGAAGTAGAGAAGAATCAGGATATTTCCTATACCAAGGGCAGCAATAGTGCCCAGAAGAGAGGACACAGGCAACACCCCTGGCCAGAGGAGATTGAGCACCACCACAATGAAAACCGCGCCGAGAACCACCATCCAGCGGAAGCGAATCAGCCAGCCGGCCCGCTCTCTCAATTCCTCTTCTGGCGAAACTCTCGGCGCCTCAACCATAGCTTAGCCCTTCCCCTAACCCGGACAAGCCGGAACCAACAAGGCATATTGTCATTTAAATCCGAAATCCGAAGCACGAAATACTAAACAAATCCCAAATCCCAATGTTCAAATGTTCAAAACTGCCTCATATTTGGAATTTTGCTATTTGGATTTGTTTAGTGCTTAGAAATTAGGATTTAGGATTTTTCCATTTTGCGCAAGACTTCAGGTTTTAGTGACTATCCCTATCCCCTATCCCTTATCCCCTTATGAGGACCCTGCCCCGATGAGTCTCTCAACCTTCTTCAGTAGATCGTCCGGATCCATCGGTTTAGAAATCCAGGTATCAATAGGGATGTATTCATCTGTCGGAAACATACTGGCATGAGGGCCAGTGATAATGCTGGAGACCATTATCACCGGTATATCTTTGAGGTCTGACTCCATCCGCATCTCGCGGCAGACGCTCAGGCCATCAAGGACACTGGACATCATTACATCCAGCACCACCAGGTCAGGTTTATCCTGACGCATGGCCTGCAGGCTCTGTTTGCCATCGCTGGCACTGATACCTCATACCCATTCGATTCCAGGATGATGCGCGTGATCTCGACGAATTCCGGGTCATCGTCCACAAGTAGGATTTTGCCCATGGGATTTCCTCCTCTTACAACAGCCTTTCAACCTCACTGAGCAATCGATCAGGAGACACTGGCTTTGACAAGAAGGCATCTATGTGGACAGCCTCATCGGTGGGGAAAAGAGCGGCGTAGTCAATGTTAGCGATGGAGGTGACCATCACGATAGGGATATCCCGGTGCTCCGAATCGTCGTACATTCTCTGGCTCATGTGCAGTCCGTCCAACACCGTGGTCATAACTACATCCAGGATCACCAGGTCCGGCTTCTCCTCTCGGACTCTGGCTAAACCATCGTCGCCATTCGCAGCACTGATAACTTCGTAACCCTGCAGCTCCAGCACCAACCGGGCGCTTTCCACAAAATCAGGGTCATCATCTACGACAAGGATCTTCCTCACTTTTGTCCTCAATGACTCGAGGCATCTCCGGTGCTCGATATGATACTCATATTCATCCCGAAAGTGTTTGATGGAGGAGATGGTAGGATTGACAGCGGCATCGCCCATGGGACAGAACGTATGGCCTATCATGCCGTGACACAGGTCGAGCAATTGCTCAATGTCCCCTTCCCTCCCACGTCCATTCTCGATTCGCCGCAGTATCTCCACCAGGCACTGAGTGCCCACCCGACAGGGTGTACACTTTCCGCACGACTCGTGAGCGAAGAACCTGGTCAGACGAAAAGCCGCGTCCACGATACAGGCATCCTCGTCCATCACGATGATGCCTCCCGTGCCCAGCATCGAGCCCACCTCGGACAGGGTCTCGAACGCCATGGGTACATCCAGATGCTTCGCAGTCAGCATACCGGTAGAGGCACCGCCGGGAATAACTGCCTTGAGTCTGCGGCCGCCGCGGATTCCGCCGGCGTGCTGGTATATTATCTCCCGCAGGGTGGTACCCAACGGCAACTCATAATTGCCACGCCTCTCCACATCGCCACTGACGCAGAAAATCTTGGGCCCCTTACTCACCTCGGTACCGATGCTGGCGAACCAATCCGGCCCCCTGAGGACGATATGAGGCACACAGGCCAACGTCTCCACATTATGGACAAGGGTTGCCCGGCCGTAGAGTCCAATCTCAGCCGGATAGGGGGGCTTAAGCCTGGGGAGACCGCATTTCCCCTCCAGGCTCTCGATCATGGCTGTCTCTTCGCCGCAGATGTAGGCCCCGGCTCCCCGATGCACGGAGAGATCGAGATCAAAGCCAGAACCAAGAATATCCTTCCCCAAGAATCCCCGGGCATAGGCATCATCAATAGCCTTCATCCAGCGCTTCACGCCCAGAAGGAACTCGCCGCGAATGTAGACGAAAGCTCTATGAGCTCCCACGGCGTAACTGGCGATGATAGTCCCCTCGATCACCGAATGAGGATCACGCTCTACCAGGAGTCTGTCCTTGAAGGTTCCAGGCTCCCCTTCGTCGGTATTGACGCATACATACCTGGTAACGTCGGCCTCTCTGGGCATAAAACTCCACTTCACCCCGGCCGGAAATCCTGCCCCACCCCTCCCTCGTAACCCCGAGATC
>QLUN01000016.1 GCA_018725455.1 Chloroflexota bacterium | reverse complement strand
ATCTCTTGACGCCGAGCCGCTTGGACTGGCTATCCCGGCCCAGCCGGCTGCTGCCAGCGGCTTTCTTATGTGCCATTTTTACCTCCCCCCCCAATCTCATCGATCATCAGCCTGGTATAGGGCTGGCGGTGGCCTCTCTTGCGGCGGTAACGCACCTTCGACTTATACTTGAATACGATCGTCTTCCGCTGCCGGCACTGATTCACAATGGTAGCCCTGACCCTGGCTCTGTCCAGGGCCGCCTGGCCGGCGACGATTCTTCCCCCATCGACAACAAGCAGAACCTCGCCCAGTTCAACCGGGCTGCCTTTCTCCCCGGGGAGCCTCTCCACATCGATCACCTGGCCCGGTGAAACACGGTATTGTTTTCCTCCGGTAGCAATTACGGCATAAATCTGCGCCATTTTCTAAAAACCCCCAGTCTTTATATTTTACCACCTGCGGCGGATTTGTCAAGTGGGGTCATACGGGTTATAATATGATTAGGGAGAAAATGCTGAAGCCGATTATTGTCGAAAGACTGAACTCCATCGAAAAGAGAGATGAGGAAATCAATGCCCTGATGGCCCGGGAAGAGGTCGCCTCCGACCTGGAGCAATTACAGGGCCTGGCGCAGGAGCAAGCATCTATCAAGGACCTGGCAGCGAAGTACCGGAAATACAAGGCTGTTGACCGGAACCTCGCTGAAATTAGGGGGATGCGGGATGACGGCGGCGACAGCGAAATGGGCGATCTAATCAAGGAGGAGATCGAGAGGCTGGAAGCTCACCGGGAGAACCTGTTGCGTGAGATAAGAATGTCCCTCAAGCCCCGAGACCCCGCCGATCACAAGGATGTCATCATAGAGATACGGGCCGGAGTCGGGGGGAGAGAAGCCGCCCTCTTCGCCGGGGATCTCTTCCGCATCTACAGCCGCTACGCCCTGGCCAGGGGGTGGCCCAGCGAGGTACTGAGCACCAACGAAACCGGCATCGGGGGATTTAAGGAGATCATTTTTGAGATAAGGGGTAAGGGGGCATTCAGCCGGCTGAAATATGAGCGCGGGGTGCACCGGGTGCAGCGGGTGCCGCTTACCGAATCCGGGGGTAGAATCCATACCTCGACAGCCACGGTGGCCGTCCTTCCCAGGGTGGATGAGGTGGAGGTTAATATCAACCCCAATGACCTGCGAATAGACACCTTCCGGTCGAGTGGCGCTGGGGGGCAGTCAGTCAACAAATTATCCAGTGCCGTCCGCATCACCCATATACCCACCGGAATGGTGGTCACCTGTCAGGATGAGCGCTCTCAACTGAGGAACAAGATGAGGGCACTCTCGGTGCTTCGGGCGCGCCTGTATGACCAGGAACACCGCCGGCAGCATCAAGAAATAACCGCGAATCGTCGCTCGCAGGTGGGCAGCGGGGATCGCTCGGAGAAGATCCGCACCTACAATTTCCCCCAATCGCGGATCACCGACCATCGCATCGGTCTGACCCTGCACAACCTCAGGGGCATCCTCGATGGAGACCTCGACGAGCTCATCGATGCCCTGGCGATTAACGAGTCGATGGTCGATGGCCGATAGTCCCCCACCTCCCCCCGGTATCGTGAGTCCGGTATCCTGACCGATGAGTGTGAAAGAAGCGCTCCGAAAGGCAATCGAAACGCTTACCTTGCATCGCTTCGAAGAGGCCCCTCTCGAAGCCGAGGTTCTGCTGCGACACCTGCTGGGCATCGGTCGGGTGGAGCTGCACCTCCGGCTGGGGGATAGTCTTCCCCCCGAACAAACAGCGGAACTAGACCGGTTGATCCGGCGCCGTTTGAGCCATGAGCCCATCGCCTACATCACCGGGCACAAGGAATTCTTCGGACTGGAATTTCGGGTCAACGCTAACACGCTCATACCTCGTCCCGAGACCGAGCTCCTGGTGGAAAAGGCGCTGGAGCTGGCGGGCAGCCACACCTCCCCAACCATCGCTGATGTGGGCACGGGCTGTGGTGCCATCGCCATTGCCCTGGCGGTGCATCTGCCCCAGGCTGAGGTTTATGCCGTTGACATATCCGCCGCAGCTCTGGAAGTCGCCGCATTGAATTGCGAAAGGCACCAGGTAACAGGCCGAGTTCACCTGCTGCAAGGCGACCTTCTCCAGCCGATCACCGGGCTCGACTTCATACTGGCGAATCTTCCTTACGTCAGCGATCGGCAGATGCAGGGGCTGAGCGATGAGGTCCGCCTCTTCGAGCCGGCGCGGGCGCTCTCCGGCGGCCCCGATGGGCTGCGGCAGATAAGCCGGCTTCTGGCTCAAGCGCGGGACAAACTGCACCCCGGGGGGGCAATCCTGCTGGAGATCAGCACCGAGCAACGAACGGACGTGGCCGCTCTGGCCGGCAGGCATCTGCCCGGGGCCAATGTTAAGGTGCTTCCGGACCTGAGCGGGCATGACCGGGCAATCGTCATCGAAAGCAAGGCGGACAAAAACCTTGCAATTGACCCTGGCGAGGGTGTATAATGCATAATTGTGTGCTTTATTTAAGCGAGGCTTCAGCCTCGCCGAGAAGCGACCCTAAAGGGTCGCACTACCGATTTATTTAAGGAGGGCCAGGATGCCTAAAGAAACGATACCCGCCCCGCTACCGGGCAAGATAATCAGAGTACACGTCGAAACCGGAACTAAAGTCGCCGAAGGGGACGTTATCTGCGAGATAGAATCCATGAAAATGGAGAACCCGATACTCACCCCTGTTTCGGGGGTGATCAATGACATAAGCGTTTCTCCAGATCAGGTGGTCAATACAGGGCAGACAATAGCGGTTATCGAATATTGAGTGGTTGGGCTCGCTACGTAGCGCGGGGGCTTGTCCCCCGCCGGTGCCTGCCGAGGATAAACCTCGGCGCTACGTTTGCTTACTGGGGTATCTTACAACGGATGTTCCATTTCGAGGGGCTCGCCAGATTCGGGAATACATGACTACATGATGGATTTCGTAAGGATTGAAAGGGCAATTTCGTATCTGGTTCGATGATTTTCACAGATACGTGCTGGAACATCCGTTACAAATAGGAAGGAAAGGAGAAGCGATGTTCAACAAGATTTTAATCGCTAATCGGGGGGAGATTGCCTTCAGGGCGGTGAGGGAGTGCCGAGAACTGGGAATACGCTCTGTGGCCGTTTACTCCGATGCTGATGCTGATGCTTTATTCGTAAAGCACGCCGATGAGGCTTACTCTCTGGGGGAACCAACGGCCACCAACAGTTACTTAAACATGGAGAAAATCCTTGATATAGCTAAGAGGTGTGAAGCCGATGCGGTTTACCCCGGATATGGTTTCTTGTCGGAGAATCCCAAATTTGTTGAAGCCTGTGAACAGAGCGGGCTTAACTTTATCGGCCCTCCCAGTGAGTCCATGCGCCGGGGGAAGCCCAAGCATCGGGCACGCCAGTTGATGAAAACAAACGGTATTCCAGTTACTCCGGGTCTTGATGGTGCTATAACTAGTGTCAGCGAAATGAGCGAAGCTATTAAAGCTGTGGCGGATATAGGTTATCCGGTGATTGTCAAACCGAGCGGCGCCGGCGGCGGGATTGGGATGAAAGCGGTGAACAACCAGGATGAACTGGTGGCGGCAATGAAGTATGCTGAATCAATAGGAAGCTCCGCCTTTGGCGTATCAGCTTTCTATATTGAGAAGTATATCTCCAGAATGAAGCATATTGAGTTTCAGATACTGGCTGATAAAAAGGGCAATGTTGTTCACCTCGGTGAACGTGAATGCTCGGTTCAACGAAGGTTTCAAAAACTAATTGAAGAAGCCCCTTCCCCGGTGATGACCCCTGAATTGAGGAGGGAAATGGGGGAGACGGCAGTTCAAGTGGCTAAACTGTTAAAATATGTTAATGCCCTGACCGTGGAGTTTATCTACTCCATGGATACCGGAGAGTACTTCTTCAACGAGGTTAACACCCGTCTCCAGGTTGAACATCCCCTTACGGAGCTCATTACCGGAATAAATTTGGTTAAGGAGCAAATAAGGATCGCCACTGGAGAGGAGCTGGGTTATACCCAGGATGATTTCCAACTTCGAGGGTGGGCACTAGAGTGTCGGATTAACGCTGAAGACCCGTTCAAAGGTTTCATACCTTCTCCAGGCAAGATAACTGCCTATCAACCTCCTGGCGGCTTTGGGGTCAGGGTTGATAGTGGAATATATGCTGGATATACCGTGCCATTCTACTACGACCCTTTGCTAGTGAAGCTATTAACATGGGGTAGAAACCGGGAAGAAGCTATTGCGAGTATGAAACGGGCACTTGCTGAGTTTGTTGTTGAGGGGATAAAAACAAACATCCCGTCTCACATAGTGACCCTCGAGGACGAGGTTTTTGAGCAGGGGGATTATACCACCAGTTTCATCGAGGAACGGGGAATAGTTAAGAAAATGCGGGGATAAGGGCTACAGCAACCTCCGCACCAGTGCCTCCTCTTCCTCCCGGCTGGCGGCCATTTGATCGAGCTTCGCCGCTTGCAGGGCGCGCAATATCTGCCCCATCTTTCTGCCGGGAGGCACCCCCATGCTCTGGAGGTCATCCCCGCGCAGCTCCGGCTTGACATGGCGTAACCTCTTAAGGTAAAGGTCCAGTCGCTGCTGGACAATGGGCGAGACGCTCTGCTCTGAAGCTATGGCGGCGGCTTCGATGACCTGCGGCAGATGGCGGTTCAACCGCCGATAGATATCACTCGGTCGAAGCCCTGCGGATGCCAGTGAGGGGAGCGATTGCCTCATCCGCACCATATCGCGCCCCGCGCGGGCGGCCCATCCAGGCATCTTGAACCGAGCGATATATTCCTCGACCTCCTCACCGGTGAGCCGATAGGCCAACAGAGCCAGATAGACCTCAATCGATAGTCGATAGTCAGGACCAGTCGTTAGTCGATAGTCATTAGTCGCCAGTCCCTCCCCTCCCCCGTGACTATTGACTGTTGACTGTCGACTGTCGACTTTCCTGCCGACTGCCGACTGCCGGGCGCGGGCAAACCTCTCCGCCAGCCAACTGTCGCCTCGAAGAGCAGGGTGAATCCTCTGAAGGACTCCTAATTCGTCGGCGCGGTAAAGGACTTTCTCGGGGCGTTCCTCTTTCAGGATCAGCTCCAGTTCATGCCACAATCGCTCCCCGGTCACGGTATCCAGGCTGTCGAGATGCCGCCGCATCAGCACCTCAGTATCCTGCTCCAGGTGAAAATTGAGACGCTTCTCGTAGCGAAGAGCCCGCAGGATGCGGGTGGGGTCATCGCTGAAACTGCCCCGATGGAGTATCCGAATCAGTCCTTCCCCCAAATCGCCCTGCCCGCCGTGGGGGTCGAGCAAGTCACCGAAGGAGTCCGGCCTGAGGGAAACGGCCATGGCATTGATGGTGAAGTCCCGTCGCCAGAGGTCATCCTCGATTGTGCCCGGTTTCACCTCCGGCAGAGCACCCGGCCGGGCATAGACCTCCGACCGTGCCGTGACCAGGTCGAGGCTGAGATTCTCCTGATAGAGCTTGGCTGTCCGAAAGCGAGGGTGGGTTCTCACCCTCCAATTCTTGACTCTGGCTATCTGGCGTCCCAGGGCGATGGCGTTGCCCTCAACCACCAGATCGAGGTCTAGCCGATAGTCGATAGTCGATAGTCCCCCTCCCTCTAACTCCCTCCCGCCAGGGGAGGGAGGAGGTTGTCCCAGCAGGAGGTCGCGCACCACCCCGCCCACCAGATATACCCGTTCTCCACCCGACACGGCCCTTTCGCCGATATCCCGAAGCAGTTCCAGAATCCCCGGCGGCAGATATGATTCAAGGTATGGAGATATATTGCTCAACGGCTCCTCCCCTCCTCGATTATAACATGAGCGATGCGGAAAGGTAATAAAAATCTTGGTCCCCCAAACCCCTTGACCGGGGCCACTCATTAGTCTATAGTCGATAGTTGATAGTCCCCCTCCCCACCCCCGGACTATTGACTATTGACTGGCGACTGGTCATCGGTGCAACCGGTTCAAGTGGTTAATGGATTATGAGTAGATCAGCCAAAGAAGTCTGGGAGGCGGCCCTGGGGGTATTGCAACTTCAGGTAACGAAGGCTAATTATCAAACCTGGCTCAAGGACACCATCGGGCTCTCCTGCAAGAATGATGAGTTCGTAGTGGGGGTACCCAATACCTTCACCGTCGAATGGTTAGAGAGGCGACTACGCCACTTGATAAAGAAGACCCTCTCTGGCATTATCGGCAGCCCGGTGGAGGTTGAGTTCCAGGTTTATCCGGGGCACCAGGCAGAAAATCGTCGATCCCCGGCAAACGAGAGGTCGGTTAGTAACCGTCCGTTCGACGCCAAATATACCTTCTCCTCGTTCATAGTGGGGAGCTGCAATCGGCTGGCGCACGCCGCCGCTCTGGGGGTGGCGGAAAACCCGGGGAGCGTTTATAACCCGCTATTCATTTATGGCGGGGTGGGGCTGGGGAAGACCCACCTGTTGCGTGCCATAGAGCAATTCGTTCTGCAAAGCGATCAGCGAGTGATCTATGTCACCGCGGAACAATTCACCAACGATTTCATCGCCGGCATCAGAGAGAGGAGCACCGAGGATTTTCGCAATAAGTATCGAGGTGCCGATGTGCTCCTCATTGATGACATTCAGTTCCTTGCCGGCAAGGAACAGACGCAGGAGGGTCTTTTCCACACCTTCAATGATCTCCATACCGCAAACCGCCAGATCATACTCAGCAGCGATCGGCCTCCCAAAGCGCTCGCACTCCTTGAGGAGCGCCTGCGTTCTCGCTTCGAATGGGGGCTTATCGTCGATATTCAACCCCCCGATTTCGAGACCCGGGTTGCCATCCTCCAGGCCAGAGCGGAGGGGCTAAAGTCCCCCATACCGCTCGACGTGCTGCATCTCATTGCCCGGAGGGTGCGAAACAACATCCGGGAGCTCGAAGGGGCATTGAACCGTGTGATAGCCTATGCCCGACTGACCAACGCTACCATTACACCGGAACTGGCCGGGGAATCACTGGCGGAGATAGCGGCCAGTGAGTCTCGGCGAATCCTCACCGCCGAACTGATAATCAATACCGTAGCGGAGTATTTCGGACTTGCCCCGGAACTGCTCCTGGGGAAGAGGAGAGACAAGCCAATCGCCTTCGCCCGCCAGGTGGCCATGTATCTCTTGAAAGAAGAGATGGAATCTCCCTGGACTGATATCGGGAGGGAGCTGGGCGGGCGAGACCACAGCACTATTCTCCATGGCTATAATAAGATCGCCCAGGAGATCGAGGCGAGCTCCGCTCTGCGGCGGGACATCCTCGAAATCAAGGAAATCTTCTATTCGAAGACGGGTTGATTTGGCGGCTCTCCCGCCAAAACCGTGGATAAGTTCCTCATTTATGTGGATAACCCCTCTGGACTGTGGGTAACCCCGAGGGAACTGACCGGTGTTACTCCAGATACAAATAAACCCTTACATGGAATCCCCTACAAAAATGTTGGTGTTTTTACGCAACTTATCCCTCCTCGCCGGTCGGGACTGGAGCCGCTTTTCATCTTTGCCAGCGCCACTTATCCCAGTCTTACCAGTCCCCCAGCGACTTATTATGATTATTAAATGATATAATAAATATAAGTAAGTGTTTACCCGGTAATCACTCTCCACAGAGTCCACAGAGAGGAACGAGAAACTGGGAAAGGGTAAACTGATGGCTCAAAGCCGACCAAAGATAGATAAAATAGAGATTTATGTTTACGGCGGCAGAGGGGGTAACGGCGCAGTCAGTTTTCGACGGGAGAAGTTCGTCCCCTTTGGGGGGCCGGACGGTGGGGATGGGGGAAAGGGGGGTAATGTGGTTCTTATCGCGGATCAGGGCAAGACAACCCTCATTCACCTCAGGAATCGAAAGCACTATAGGGCGCAACCTGGGGGGAAGGGTAAAGGGAAGCAGCAACACGGGAGTGATGGAAAGGACCTGGTAATCAGAGTCCCGGTGGGGACTATTGTTCGCCGCGTGGGGGAGGATGTCGATCTGGGAGACCTGACCGCGGATGGACAAAGTTTGGTCGTGGCAAAGGGTGGTAGGGGGGGGTGGGGAAACAAGCACTTCGCGACCTCGGTCAAGCAGGTTCCCAGAATCGCCCGAGAAGGTGGGGTGGGCGAGGAGAGAAAACTGGTTCTCGATCTCAAGCTGATTGCCGACGTCGGGCTCATTGGCCGCCCGAATGTGGGCAAGTCGACGCTGATAAATACGGTCTCGGCGGCAAGGTCTAAGGTCGCCGATTATCCCTTCACCACACTTGAACCGAAGCTGGGTGTGGTTGAGTTGGGCTTTCGTGCCTTTGTGATTGCTGATATCCCTGGCCTGATTGAAGGGGCACATAAGGGGCATGGACTGGGGCATGATTTTCTGCGCCATATTGAGCGCACCAGGATACTGATTCACATCATTGATGGGACCACCCGAGACCCGGTTTCGGACTTAGAGGAGATAAACGAGGAACTTCTCCTTTTCAACCCTTGCTTGAAGGATAAGCCGCAGATCGTGGCAGTGAACAAGATAGATATTCCTGGTGTTCGTGAGCGACTGCCGGAGATCGCGAAAGTCCTTACCGGGATTGAGTCTCCCCTCTATTTCATCTCGGCGGCAAGCGGGGAGGGGTTGCCTCAACTGATAACCAGGGCCGCCGCAATGCTGGATGAGAGCGAGTGATTAGTGGCCAATCACCAAGCAAGGTGAGAACGATGGAAATAGGTTTGCTTGGGGGAACCTTCGACCCAGTTCATCTGGGGCATCTCATCATCGCCGAAGAGGTGAGGTGTAAACTAGGGCTTTCGAAGGTTGTTTTTATTCCTGCCGGGCAGCCCTGGCTCAAGGCGGATAGGGTGATCACCGGCGGGGAACACCGATTGGCAATGCTAAGGCTGGCCATAGATTCCAACTCCTATTTCGAGGTCTCTCTGGCAGAGCTGGAAAGGTCGGGGCCGTCTTACAGCGTTGACACCGTCTCTGCGATGAGGGATGAATACGGTTCCGAGGTGAGGCTGTACTTTATTATTGGTCCTGATGCCCTGGTGGAGCTTCATCGCTGGAAAGAGCCGGTGAGGCTGGCGGGATTGTGCCAGCTCATTGTGGTGAGGCGGCCAAACTCGCGCCGGGAGTATCTTGAGGCACTGCACCCGGTCGTTCCGGGGATTTCATCGCGGGTCAGGTGCGTCGATGTGCCGCAAATCGGCATCAGTTCGACAGAAATCCGGGAGCGGGTAAGGGCGGGGGTTTCAATTCGCTACCTGGTGCCACCCGAGGTGGAGAGGTACATCTATGAACAGGAGCTCTATTCTCCATAGAGGGGCAGGCATCCTCAGATGCCGGTAGTAAGCGTTCAGCAGTCAGCACTAAGGTGTCGCCGCGAAGGTGCTGACCGCTGATGGTGGAACGCTTAAGTGCAAAGGAGGCGGATGTGGCAAGCGATATCGAAAGGCTGCTGGAGCTTGTGAAAGAGAGGTCGTTGATGTATGGTGATTTCACCCTCTCTTCGGGGCTGAAGAGTTCGTATTACTTCGACGGCCGACAGACCACCCTCTGGCCGGAGGGGGCTTACCTGGTGGGCAAGACGGTGTTTGCGCTGGTGCAAGGCTCCGGGATCGATGCCATTGGCGGGCCCACTATGGGGGCCGACCCCATCGTGGCGGCGGTGGCCCTGGTGAGCCACCTGGAGGGTAAACCTATCCCCGCTTTTATGGTGCGGACGCAGCCCAAGCAGCATGGGACTAAGCGATACATCGAGGGTCACCTTCCGCCAGGGGGCACGGTGGCGATAGTCGATGATGTGATTACCACCGGGGGCTCGGTCTTCCGGGCTATTGAGGCGGTGGAGGCGGAGGGGTGCCGGGTGGGGCAGGTGGTGGTTCTCCTCGATCGGAACCAGGGCGGTGCTGATGAATTGCGGCGGCGGGGCTACAACTTCACTGCTCTGCTGCGGGCCGACAATAAGGGAGAAGTATGCCAGGGCGCACGTGAGAAGAGGGGCAAATGATGGATCAGGTTCAGATCAGTAAACTGAGACAGCAAGCGCTCGGCACCTGGCCGGGTCCGTCTTCATTTTCGGATTGCCCGGCACCAGTCCTGCCAGCGCTTCCTTGCGCTCGGCCAGTTCCCGCAGTCATTACGGCACGGTTACGCTCTTGGTCAGATTAGCCGGCAGGTCGATGGAGCAACCACGCTCTTTGGCCGTATAATAAGCCAGCAGTTGCAGCGCCACCGAATTCAAGAAAGGGGAGAATAAAGGGTCAATCGGTGGAATGCGAATGACCGCATCGACAAACTGCTCGATATCCTCGTCGCCCTCCTCAGCCAGCGCGATGACCTGTGGCCCCCGGGCCTTTATCTCTTTTATGCTGGTCAGCATCGCCTCGTAGGTATCATCCCTCGTTGTGATAGCGACAACTGGTGTGCTCGGGCGAAGCAGGGCGAATGGACCATGCTTGAGTTCTCCCGCAGGATAGGCTTCGGCGTGAATATAGGAGATCTCCTTCACCTTCAAAGCCCCCTCCATAGCCACCGGGTAATTGATTCCGCGTCCGATGAAAAAGGCATTATCATGTCGCGATAAGTGCCTGGCGTGTGGGATAATCTCTTCCGCATCATCAAGCACCTGCTGAACCTTTGAGGGAAGGATCCTCAACCCCTCTATCAAGCCTTCACCGATCATAATATCCGGTGGGGACAGGGACAGTGCCAACAGATAAAGTGCCACTAACTGAGCGAGAAAGGTCTTGGTTGCCGCTACCCCTAACTCTGGTCCCGACCGGGTGTAAAAGACCTGGTCGGCAATGCGAGTGATGCTGCTTCCGGGAACGTTGGTGATGGATAGCGTCGCACATCCAAGTTCCCTGGCTTTCTTGAGGGCACGCAGGGTATCGAGGGTCTCGCCCGACTGGGTGATGCCCCA
>QLUN01000159.1 GCA_018725455.1 Chloroflexota bacterium | reverse complement strand
TGCCTGATTCGGATGGCCGTTGGTGAGCCGAGCCCCTTCATCCAGCGGAATGTCGTTGATCGGTTCGTTCCGATTTCATCAGAAAGTCCGCGATAATCGTCTTCACGCAGGCCAAGCCTTGCGCACCAAGAATGGAAGAGCTTGACGCCAGAGGCGTTTAGGATGCTCAAGTCTTCTTTGTTTCTATCAAGCACTTTGCGGGCTCGCCCAAGCATTTCAGGCGAAACGTCGGGAATCGAGCCATACTCAATGTTGCGGATAACGTGCGACTCCACACCCATTGCTACGCCCATCTGAATATGAGTGTAGCGTAGCGTATTCCGAATTTTCTTCATCTCAACCGCAGCCGTGGATAGGGTGCGCCGAACTAAAGTTTTCCCTCTGTTTCTCTCGCGCTTAACAGCCGACCACGCCGCAGCACGACTACGCTGACTGACCGCCTTGGTTGAGCCAGCATTGGCTCGTGTTGCAGGTGAATGCTGAAAACCGTCAAAATCAAGAGGGCTTATGGACTGGTCAACAGAAACTGGGGGTTCTGGATTTTCTTGAGAATCACTCATTCGCCTTGCTGCGATGGCGGCCGATGCGTTGGCGCGACGAACGTCTTCTTCCTCAACCAATACCTCTGCAAGGTCGCGAGTGTTTGGATCTGCAAACGAATCTTCCCAGGCAGCACCCGTATCTTCGCCAGCCTGACTAAACAGAACCTCTTTTGTGTGTTTTCGTAGCAAGCCCTTGCCGATGTTCCGGCAGGTATCGATCAGATAAGGCTCAACGTCACGGGACTCGTCATAAACATGGATCAATCGCTCGATGACCAGCATCATCACTTCTTGCTCGATGTCGTCCGTTAGCGATTGCGCAAAAGCGCGAGCCGCACCAATTCGCGCACAGTGTCGGACGACCCGCTGCAATTCAAGTAGCGCACCTGGATCTCGATTTATGACTCCAGCCTTGTTGAGTTTCACTCATCATCACCGATGAAACTACCCGACCAAGTAACGCCCCTGATTCGGCCTTGATCTGCATTAGCGCGGTGCCGGCGCTCAGGGTGTCGGGATGTAAAATATACGCGATCTGCGCGGAGTCCAAAAAAACCCTCCTTGAGCATCCGCGAATAGGCGCGTCCTGCTTCTGTATTTCCTGCATCGAAGCCCGCTGCGTGGAAAAGTTCGGACTCTGTGATCGTCGGGTTAGCCCATACGATGCGAGCAAGCTCTAGGCCTCTCTCCATTCCAATCATCAACGCCTCCGATTCAAGTACATCGTTCAGCGGTCGGGACATATAGGGGAGAGGATCATCCAGAACGATGCTCTTGAGATACCAGATGTGATGAATGAGTGCCTGAACTACAAAAGGTCGAGCACCAAGCGATCGGCAGGATGTTTCAAAATCAAGACCTGATTGGTTTTTTTCGCCAATCTCAAATATCCACCGGATCGCTCGGCGGCGAGTGGCCGGATCAATACCTGGCTTGACCGCTTCGATACACGGCTTTTTCATCGCCAAGACAATGGCCCACTGCTGATCCGAAAAATCATCGGCTGCAAACGGGTCGGATGAAATGGATCCGCCATTCCGAAGGGCATCTTGACGATTCAATTCGGCGCGAACATCAAGACCTGGCAGCGACCACTCGCTGCGGATCAGTGCCTCGAACGCGGCACCGTCAAATCCGTCCTCGACAGCCTCTGCCAACCTGCTCTCAGCGTGGGTGAAGAGAAATCCAAGGTCATCCTCGTCCTCAGCAGCAAGAGCGAGAAGATCCTCTAGGTCGGAAAGACCCTTTACTTCCTCTGGTTCTGGATTGTTCTCGACCGTAAAACCCACAACTCACAGCCCCTCGATCACATCGGTTAGATCGATTCCTGATTTTGTAGTGGCCACTGATTTTGGCTCGCTGGAAACAGGCGCAGCCCGTACTGTCTCTTGGCGCGCCTGAGATCGACGGCGATGCTCGGCGAACGCAGTGAGCCACCAGGAGGGAAAGGCCTTGCGGAAAAAGTCGGCTTGCGCAGCCATGCCAATATCTTGACGACCAGCGACGATAAATGTTTCGCGGCGAAGCACGCCATCTTGCTCAATGTCACGAAAAGAAATCGAGCCAACGAGGTTGATTGGAAAAAGGGTTTTAAGCTCTTTCGCGAACGAGGATATGTTCCCGTAGATTCGAACAGGAATGGCGCGAGCGCTATCGGCGTACTGGTGAAGGGACATCTGGATGTGTGCGCCCTCATCCTCTGATGGCATCACCACCCTCTTTGCTCCAACAAAACCAGTGAGGATGACTTTGTTTGTGAATGACGATCCGCGAGCGGGAGCGCCACGCTGAGCGTCTCGCACCATGTCGCTCACTAGAGCCTCGGGCGTCATGCCGCCAACCAGTCCCGCAACATCTACGACCTCAAGCACCTTCTTCATCAGTCCTTCGCGGATTTCTGCGATGGTGGCCAATGGCGTTTTCACGTTTGATGCCGCTTGCAGTAGCGCAACCCGGCGCGGCACTGCGCTAATTCCTGGGCGCTTGAAATGGATCGCTTTCACCAGCAGGTCGCGGGCATCCGTATCAGGGTTGTATGTGCCGAAAACGTGGCATGAAACCTCGGTATACTCGTCATTCGGCGGTACGACGGCGGTAGGTGACACCGTGACGAGGATGCCAGTTTCTGCGTCAGAGCTTGAGCAGATGCGGACGCTGTTGCGATCTTGTCGCTTCACATATCCAGAGAGCCAGCAGACATTGCGTGTTCCGTTGACGAAGTTATTCAATACCGAAGTCACTAGGATTCTCTCCGTCTGTTTTCGAGTTTTGTAAAAGGTGCCCTATCCTAGAAGCGAACGCAACAAATGGCAACCACTCCTTCGATGCTCTCGCTCTACACTAAAGAAGCCGCCAGCGGCCTTGGCCCTGCAATCGTGGCTGAGGTCGCACAGGACGCTCGTCATGACGTTTT
>QLUN01000158.1 GCA_018725455.1 Chloroflexota bacterium | reverse complement strand
CCCCTCCCCCAGGCCAACTCTCTTTCCCCTGAGCCATCGGCATTCATTACCCAAATGTAACTCCCCCGCCTAAAAGCAATCTTTTTGCCATCGCGGGACCAGGCAGGGTCCCACCCTTTGGCCAACTCCCTTTGCTCGGAGCCATCGGCATTCATTATCCAGATGTAATCCCCCCTCTCGAAAGCAATTCTCTCGGGAAGTGGCGGGAGTTGCTCCGGGCTGAGTGTCATCAGCTTTAGAAACCGTCCGTCGTCACGCCCCTCGCCGGCGATAATAACCGCTAACAATGGTTCAACTCCATCGACAACTTGCCCGATGGTAAGGACCGTGGGAGCCAATTTTGCCTGATCTTTGCCCGGCACACTCTGGGCTGCCTCCTCAAACCATCTTATCTTCCCCTCCGAGTCTCGTAGCGCCACTCTGATGGTAATATCAATAGGGCTGTACTCGGTGCTTGCCACGGTGGTCGGCAAAGTCCACCCGATGATACTGCCAACGGCAGGACTGCCGAAGTGAAATGTCAGGAACCTGCCCAGAGGAACGCTTTCTCCGACCTTAACCATTGCCAGGTCATAGTTACGCTCGATAGGCGCTTCGGCGAACTTAACATCGGCGAAGCGAATTTCTTCGTCGCCTAACCGGAACCTCACTATCGGCGCTATCCTCGGCATAGGTATTTGCACTGGAGCAACATAAGTGAAGCCCTCCGGCACGGCGTTTACGACGAAATCCGCGCCATAACCGTAAGCTAAGTCGATACTGAGTGTGCCATGATACTCGGTGTCATGAGTATCAATTAAGGTGACCTCCACCGATTGAGGACCGGCGTCGGTATCGGCTACCTTCGTGAGGGCAAAATGCAGGGTAGTCACTTCCTTCTCTCGCTCTACATCGGCAAGGGCAATGGAAAAATCGCCCGCACGGGCTAGCTCATGAGGGGGCCTTACTACCTCGGGGGGAGCCTCAACCCTGAAGGTCTCTGATAGATGCGCTAGCCTCACGGTATAGAGCCTCGGCTCATTCCTTTTCACCGTGAAAGAGACTACTTCTTCCTCGCCCCCGGCTAAGGTGATCGGTTTGGTCGCTTCCACTTCTCCATCAACTCTCAGCACTACATTATGTGTTCCTCTTTCCTCCCCGACATTCCTGACTTTTATGGAAATGTTTACCGGTTCCCCGGGTCCAACCTCAGCAGGGCTGACCTCCAGATTGACAGCTTCAAACCCGGGAGGCATTGGTTCCTCATCAGGAGCCCGCAAACCAAAAAACACTGCCACAGCAACAACCAGAGCTACCAAAAGCACGGCAACCGGAATTACGTATTTGTTTTGCATTTTTTTGTCCTCCTTATATAATATACTTTGGTCTCTTTCACCTTCTCGGCCTTACCTATTCCGTCAACAAGTTGTCCAAAAACTCGACCTTTTTAATGACTTGGAATTGTTTTTCTAACTTTAGCTATCACCAGGTCACCTGATAGCCTCGGTTTTTTCTTCTTCCGTCCTCTTCCATCTGGACGGAAGAAACCGCTTCTCTAAGCGGGATTGTATGCCACCCGTAATTCCCCTCTCAAGTCATCCAACTCACCCCCTTTCGCCATAGTTCTGGCATAGATTTTCTTGATGTTGTGCACCAAGTAGAGAAATGTCCATTCACCATCTGCCTTGTCCACTCCTCTTGAGTGGAATCTTCTGAACCCGAGGTTGAACTTCATTTGTCCCAAAACTGGCTCCACAATCTTTTTACGCTGGCGATAAATCTCCTTGCCTTCTCCTGTTTGCAGTTTAGCTTCCATCTTCCTTAGCGCATCAGCCGGCTCCCTATTGAGAAGTCAGCTCCCGAATATCCAGTAAATCGACTGCCTTCTTCACTACCCGTGCAACATAGTTAGCAGAGATTAGTTCCTCCAGATCAGGTGGAAGCAAATAGCCATTTGATAGTCCAGATAGGGGATGGTTACCCCTTCATTCCCCTCTTTTACCTTTCATTATAGCTGATTCCCCCTGAATTTAAAGTGCCTCTCATTCCTGAATCCTGGTTTTCGGACAGCTTCATCACGGTAGCCAGGCACCCTTGATGAGCAGGGAGCTTTTCGCTATCCTCCACTTCCCGTCTTGTTTCACCAGGGAGAGCACATCCGATTGTTGACGTCCGTCTGCATAGTGCAGGGTCACCATGACGGTGGCGGAGACATCAGCATGTACCACCGCTTCTACCACCTCAATTCGGGTAATAGTGCCCCCTCTGGTGACGGCGTCCATTGCATTGTCAAATCTTATCATTGGGTCCATTTCAAAGACCATTCGAGTCTCCGGAATAAGGTAACCTTTAGCCCTTGCATAATCACCTTCGTTACCCGCCCACAAGAAGTCTCTTGCTACATCGGCAGGTGACTCTCCAGGTGGACAACCTCCTGCCACTGTGACGATAGCCAGCAATAGCGCTAAAATGACAACCCTTTTCATGTATTTACCTCCTTCCCTTCCCGGGCTTAATGCCCTGGATATCAGGACAACTCCTCGGTCGACCAGATTGTGGTGGCCATTTGGGCGACTCTTCTTATGTAAGCGTTCAGGGTTCCGCAATCAGGTGTCAGTTGAACGCTGACCGCTCAAACGAATGCTTACGTCCTTCATTGGCAAGGTGCTGAAGGCTGACCGCTGAACGCTTACGCATTGTTTCTCACCTCCTCTTGAATAGTGTAGAGTAGGGAACAGGCGAACAGCGGTCACCTGTTTTTCCAGTTCCCCCTCATCGAACCGTGCGTGAGGTTTTCCCTCACACGGCTCTCGGACAACCCTTCACCTTCAAGCCCTTCGCCATGAAACTCGGTAGTCATTATACAGTCCAAGGTCTTTGTAAAGATAGTCCCTGCTAATCCTCTTCCAACAAACTGTAAAAACGACACCTCCTTTCTCGCTTACTCTTGAGGTAGAGCCTGCGTTGCAGCTCCTGAG
>QLUN01000157.1 GCA_018725455.1 Chloroflexota bacterium | reverse complement strand
AACTTTGGTTTAACCGTTTTTGAACCTGCGTTCAACCGTTCTTTAACTATGACATGCTAACATTTATGTAGATACACTTGTGGCGTAAGAATTTCATTTTTCATTTACCCGAGTTAGGGCCTGTTTGCCGGGAAAGTGCCAGCCGTTACGAAGCGAGGTAGAAATTTATGACTCTAATGTCTAAGGCGAGTTCTCGCCCGGAGTTAAGTGTAGTCATTCCTGCCCTGAATGAGGAGAAACTTTTGCCCGAGTGCCTCAAGTCTCTTGAGTGTCAGGATTACCGCGGTCAATACGAGGTCATCATGGTTGATAACGGCAGCACCGACGCTACCGCCAGCATTGCGAGAAACTTTGGCATAAAGGTGATATCTTGCCCTGAGATAAAGAGCGTCTTTTATGCCAGGCAGGTCGGTGCTGATGCTGCCCGTGGCGACATCGTTGTCCAGGCAGATGCCGATACCGTTTACCCCAAGGGTTGGCTAAACAGGATAGCCAGCCAGTTTGCTTCGCACCCGGAGGTTGCCGCTATAGCGGGCAGATTTTTCTACAGCGATGAATTCTTGTGGGCGCGGGTTGAACATCTGTTGAAGTATTATATCAACAGGGTGACTGTTGCCCTCTTTGGCAGACCGTTGATCGTCTCGGGGGCAACCTTCGCCTTCCGACGGAGGGATTTTTTGTCCTTGAATGGGTACAGGGGGCTATCCTATTCACCTGACCAGTACGGTATCTGTGCCCGCCTGAGCAAACGAGGCAAGGTTCTGTACGATAAAGACCTCTATTGTCTGACCTCTGCGAGGAGGGTGCAGAAGCCAACGTTTATTATTATACTCGACGTCCTGGCACATCTTGCCTCTTGGGGGGCGTATTTGATACAGAGTTCCCTAAGTAACCTGCAAGGGCTCACCACACGAATGCAATTGCGGAAGGCTGCCAGACTGGTCCGCGTGCCGGTGCTCGGCACGATGCTTTTGCATGGATACTTTTTACCGGCATCCTCCGCTTCCGGCAAGGTCTATCACAAGAGAAAGACCACGGAAAAAGTCGTAGCCTTAACCTTCGATGACGGGCCGAACGAGCCGTACACCTCAGAAATCCTTGATATGCTCGCCAGTCATAATATCAAGGCGACCTTCTTTGTCATCGGCAAGAATGTCGAGCTCTATCCGGAAATAGCCCGGCGCATCATGAATGAGGGACACGTGATAGGCAACCATTCTCACACGCATAATGCCAACCACGCCCTCACTCAATACGGTTCCAGGGACCTGCGGCTGGCACAGCGAGCAATATATGACATTATCGGTGTTTCGCCGCATCTCTACCGCCCGCCGCATGGCAGGAAAACCCCCTGGCAGCTGAAGGCTGTCCAAGAAGAAGGGTTAATCGCGGTAACCTGGAGCGTCGCCGTTAATGACCAGCATGCGCTGGCTCTCTGCGGCAAGGTGTCTCCAGAGCCATTTGCCAGGAAGATAGTCAGGAAAACTAAGCCCGGGAAAATAATACTCCTGCACGATGGCTATGGCACGGGGCGTGATGGTGCCAAATCGGACAGGGGCTTGACCCTTAAGGCTTTGCCGCTCATTATCGAGCGATTACAGGCTAAGGGGTATAGGTTCATAACGGTTCCCGATCTCCTGGGTGTGCCCGCATACAACGGCACTCCTCTCCACGAAACAGACTATGCCTATGACAGGGAACCGGCAGCAGAAAGCGCTGCAGACCCAGTGATGCTGGCGGGCACCTGAAGCTGTGCTGGCAAAAGGGGTTATACGATCTGCGGTTAGTGGCATTATAGTTAACCGCAGAATTTCTTGCAATTCCCCTCCCCTGGCGGGAGGGGATTAAAGGGAGGGGGAAATTCACCCTCCCTTAGCCTCTCCCTTCGAGGGAGAGGAATTTGTGCGACGATTTTTGCGAGATACTATAAATCTGTAGCGGCGGTAAGATATGGTTTTAGAGAATCTCTTCTTGTATGTGCGGGACGTATTCGATATATCGTCTGGCTTCAGCGCGACAGCGATCGGCTTGTTCTTCCTGATAGCCATGCTGGGTGAGGTATACCTTCAGATACCCCTGCTGATGGAATCCTTATGGCTGCTCGTCGGATATCAGAGCCGGGTGAACAACATCGCACTGTTCAATACGACGCTGATACTGCTGACGGCACAGGCCGGCAGACAGGCAAGCATGCTTGCTCTTTACTATTTCTTTCCGGTCATAAATAAATCTTTGTCAAAGTTCCTCGTGAAACCTGTCATGAACAAACCTCTGTTAAAGCTCCTCCTGAAACCGATACAGATCAACAGGTTCCACCGGAAGCATCTCGCCCAGGACCATTTCGATACCAGATACCTCTCTTCAGTGCCCGCCACGCTGGGTATGCTCACCTGGCTTAACGGGCCAATTAAATTGGTGCTCGTTTGGCGGAGAAGGCTCAAGCCACTTCTCGTCGGAACGCTGTTCTCGGGACTGGTCTTTGACGGAATATACCTGCTGGCGGGAGCCCTTTTCCGCACCACGGAACTGAGTATAGCCTATCTTCCCGCTGTTTTCCTGGCTGTCTTCCTGGCCTTTATGTACGTCCAGACTAAGGTGGTAAAGAATGTTCCTCAAGTTTGATAAAAGGTATTTTGACAGGGCTTTTACCAGCGAGGATCCGTGGCGCTACAGCCTGAGCGATTACGAGAGGACCAAGTATCTCAGGCAGATGGAAGCAATACGGGAGTTTTGCCCGCAACCGCAGAGTATTCTGGAGATGGGTTGCGCCGAAGGGGTGTTTACCGGCATGCTGTCCGAAGCTTTTCCCCAGGCGAAGATTACCGGCGTTGACATCTCGGCGACCGCCATCGAAAGGGCGAGAGAGAAATACAAAGACCACCCTAACGTCGAATTTATCGAGGCTGATGCAATCCAGCTTTTCCAAGGGGGTGTGATGCCTGACCAGCGCTTTGACATA
>QLUN01000156.1 GCA_018725455.1 Chloroflexota bacterium | reverse complement strand
GACTCCTGACTCTAGACTCCTGACTGCCGACTAAAGAGCACGAAGACTTATTTCACGGGGCTGGGGAGACAAAAATGAATTACCAAGGTCTGGCACAAAGATCCCTTCAAGGACTACCCCTGGAACGGGAACAATGTTACTCTGTCCTGCGCTGCCCGCAAGAGGGAATCCTGGAGCTTCTGCAATCTGCTTTCAGGGTCCGAGAGAGATATTTCAGGAAGAAGGTGATTGTTCACCTCCTGATCAATGCTAAAAGCGGTCTTTGCGCCGAGGACTGCGCCTATTGTTCTCAATCCGCCGGTTCTCAGGCCTCAATTGAAAGTTACCCTTTGCTGGACGAGGAGAAAATCGTTGAAGTGGCCTCCATCGCCAAAGCAAATCAGGCTCAAAGATACTGCATCGTCACCAGCGGTTGCTCACCCAGTGGGGCGGAGCTGGATCATCTCTGCCGGGTCATCAGGAAGATAAAGGAGACTGTGGATATTGAAATATGTACCTCTCTGGGGTTCCTTACCGAGGAAGCGGCCCGACGGCTCAAAGAAGCTGGTGTTGATCGCTACAATCACAATCTAAACACTTCCCAGCGCTTCTATCCCAAAATCTGCACCACTCATTCCTATGCCGATCGAATCGAGACCCTGCAGCACGCCAGGAAGGCGAACCTGAAGCTGTGCTGCGGTGCCCTCCTCGGGATGGGCGAAAGCGAGGAGGATATTGTTGACCTCGCTTTTGCCCTTCGGGAAGTGGAGGCGGACTCCATACCCATCAACTTCTTGCACCCCATTCCCGGCACTCCCCTGGAAACGATGAATTATCTCACCCCATTGAAATGTCTTGCTATATTGAGTTTGATTCGCTTCCTCAATCCCTGGACCGAGATCAGGATAGCCGGAGGTAGAGAATACCATCTTCGCTCCCTTCAGCCCCTGGCCCTCTATCCTGCCAACTCCATTTTCGTTTCCGGCTATCTCACTACCGACGGTCAAGCCCCGGATGAAGACTTTCAGATGATACGGGACATGGGTTTTGAAGTAGCCCAGGGGAGAATAGGGAAAATAGAGACAACCCTGTAATGTGGTAATCAGAGGCACTGCTCTGGAAAGGATGGTCAATGAAGAAGGCTAATGGAATCTTTGTCCTTGGTACCGATACCGAGATAGGCAAAACTGTTATTACCGGGCTCTTGGCCGGACTTTTGAGAGAGCAGGGAATCAGGATTGGAGTGATGAAGCCGGTAGCCAGCGGCGGCATTCCCACCCCTGAGGGCATTATTTCGGAGGATGCTATTTTCCTTAAGGAGGCTGCCGGAGTGGAGGATGATCTGAGGAAAATAAATCCATACTGCCTGAAGAACCCCATGGCACCGGGAGTGGCGGCAAGAATAGAAAAGGTGGACGTCAGTTTTCCGGTCATTGCCGAATCCTATCGCTATTTGCAGCAACGGTATGATCTGACACTGGTAGAAGGGGCCGGCGGGTTGATTGTGCCGCTTACCCCGAGTTTTCTGACCAATATAGATGAGATCAAGATGTTGAGTATCCCGGTGATTCTTGTTGGCCGGGGAACTCTGGGGACGATCAATCATATCTGTTTAACGGTACGGGTATTGCAACAGGAAGGGATTGAAATCCTGGGAATTATCCTGAACCGCTACCAGGAGAGGGGAATTGTTGAAGAGACCAATCCCCAGGTCATCGAAGAGATTACCGGCATAAAAATCTTTGGAGTTATTCCTCAGATAGACGGCATTTCACTTAACCCCCCGCGATTGGGCAGAGGAATCGCGACGCTCGAGGATAACCTGAGGCCGTCGTGGTGGAAGTACCTTGAAGAGATGCTCCCCTCCTGTACTGGGCCGGGGTCTTAGCGCTCCTACTTGCATCAGCGGCAACCAAATGCGATAATGAGTGGGGGAAAGAAAAGGTAAATCCAGTAACCCTTGCCCAGCTCGACCGCCGGCAGATTATCCGAAGGATCCTCGGAATAGGGCTCGCCGGTGATCGTGGGAAAACCATCCGTGGCCCAGATATGGGGTTTGCGGGGCCATGATCTGGCCTGTTCCCCGTCAGCAGAATAGACTATCTCCCATTCACCCTCCATCTCTCTTCCCAGGTAGAAGGCCAGCGGCATCACCGGCTCCGGGGAATGATCGTAGTCCCCTGCCGGTGGAGCATATTGGTGGCGATCACCCGAAGGTCAAAGGTCGCCCGTATATTGCCCACATGAGGCAGCTCGACCTGCCACCGGTCGGTAGCCACCGGGGTGCCCTTCACGGTTTCGTGGGCCAATGCCTGCTTATATTCGTATTTCTTGCCGTCCCAGACCTTGTAAGCCGCTTCTCCGTCCACCAGATAACCCTCGATATGGGTACATCGCTGCCGGCGTCCTTCACCGTGCCCGAGGCGGGATCGTAATACTTCGCTGCAACCAGTGCGCTGAGATTCACGGTGACCCTGACGATCTCACCCGCCATCCGCATAGACTCAACCGAGAGGACAAGGGGGCTCCCCTCCGGCTGCATGCCGAAGTGGACCGTGCCGGGGCTGGCCTGGGGGCGGTAGAGTTCTGGTCTGACCCCCCTGACCAGCGACAGGGGGGGAAACATGAAGAGACTCAGAATGAGCATTGCCACGAGGAGGCCGGCCAGAATGATAACCGGCCTTCTTCGTCGAGCAGAAGTCATTTCAACCTCCGGAACAAAAATTTGGTCGTATGGTAACTACTCAGGTTGTCAGGCCTGCCCCCGGCCGCAGGCCCAGGGGTTCACGGTTGCTCGCCTTATCTTCAGTTTGATTTATGCTCATCGTTTTCTAACCTTGAACTGTGAACCTCGGAACGGCGTTTTGTCAATGTATGATTGTCAACCAAATTACGGGAGATAGTTGACAAGAGTCTCGAGAACGTTTATAATAGTAACTATGAAGGAAGCTACTCTCCAGGCACTGCGTCAGGCCGGCTACAT
>QLUN01000155.1 GCA_018725455.1 Chloroflexota bacterium | reverse complement strand
AGAAAGAGAGCCCGAGCCTGCCAGAAACCAAAGAGGAGGATCACCCAGTTAGTGAAAGAGGGAAGGCACTGGACGCAACGGTGAGAAACTGAGCCATTCAACGCTAAAGAATTGAGCCACTCCTGGAAATCCGATAGTCTGTTGATTAGAATGAGGCTATCGGAGGAAAGGAGAATGCTACGAATGGACAAGGTACATGTCATCCGGCACAAGGTGCTGGTGGAGGGCCAGAGTATCCGGTCTGTGGCGCGGCAACTGGGTGTGAGCCGCAATACGGTGGATAAGTATATCAAGGTATCTGAGCCGATCCGCATGGCGGGGCAACCGAAGCCCCGGCCGGTAATGGGGAAGGTAGCGCCCCAGATTGATGAATTGCTGGAGCAATGGGAAGGCCGCCTCACAGCAAAGCAGCGACTCACCGGAAGCCGAGTGCACCGGCAGCTAGTTGAGGAAAACCATCAAGTAGGGATAACCACAGTACGGGAATACCTCCGGGAAAAGCGGCGACAGAAGGCCGAAGTCTATGTCCCTCTGGTGCACCGCCCGGGAGAAGAAGGGCAGGTCGATTTCTTCGAAGTAACTGTGGAAGAATCCGGAGAGCTCCGCAAAGCATGGAAGCTGGTGTTCCATCTCCCCTACTCGGGACGCGATTTTATCAGGCTCTATGATTCATGCGAGCAACTGGCCTTCTTGGACGGCCATGTGCGGGCGGCGGCTCGCTTCGGGGGGTTGCCCAGGCGGCTAGTATACGACAATCTAGCGGCAGCAGTGAAGCGGAGGGTGGGACTGGCCCCGGAACTGACCGAACGATTTCGGGCGCTAGTCAGCCACTATCTCTTTGAGCCCTGCTTCGCCCGGCCGGGAGAAGGGCATGATAAGGGAGGGGTAGAAGCCAGGGGCAAGGCTATCAGGCTCCAGCATCTGACACCGGTACCACGTGGCGAGAGCCTTGGTGGCATATCGGCCGCGGTGCTTGCGGAGGTCGAGGAAACATGGCGAGCCCGTGTCCAACGAGATGGTCGCCGATGCCGAGAACTGTGGCAGGAGGAGTTCCCTAAACTGCTGCCACTGCCGGAGAGGGCCTTTGAGGCACAGCGAGTAACACTGGTCTCGGTATCGAGCAAGGCGACGGTGCAGGTGGAGGGGGCAATCTATTCAGTGCCGTCCGGTTGGTCCCGCCTGGAGGCCACGGCATATGTGGGTATAGAGGATATCCGGCTGGTATGCCGGGGTGAGATAGAAGTGGTACCACGGCAGCGACGGGGCGGGCGGCGGATCCAGTACCGGCACTACCTTTCCGAACTGGCCAAGAAACCGCAGGCGGTGCGCCAGGTGGCGCCCGAGCTGGTAGCGGAGCTTGGGGAGCCCTACGGCAAGCTCTGGTCCCTCCTGGCAGGAAGTTATGGGCACAAGGAGGGGGCACGGGTACTCGCCCGGGTCCTGGGGGCAGTGGTGGACTACGGCTCAGCGGCGGTCTCCGTGGCGCTTGAGGCCGCCTTACAGGCTGGACGGTGTGATCTTCTTGCTCTGGGAGGGCATCTCCAGCAAGCTACCCTGCAAGTCGAAGTACCGCTGGCACTACAGGGCTATCAGATCGAGGCGGGTTCACCTGCCGACTACGACGTGCTGCTGGCAGGAGATGCACGATGAGTGAAGCCGCAATCCGCGAGGCCGTACTGAACGAGCATCTGCAAACCTTGAAGCTTCCCGGGATAGCCCGGGAGTACCAGTCCTTGGTCCGCCAAGCGTGTGACGGAGGCTGGGCCTACGAGGAGTTCCTGCGGTGCGTCCTGGAGTCAGAGTTGCGCTCCCGCCAGGAGCGGACCGCCGCCCGCCGGCTGCAGGAAGCGCACTTTCCCGATATCAAGACCATGGATCAGTTGGACTGGAAGGCTCTTCATGGGGTATCCCGGCCGAAGCTCCTTGAGCTGGCCAGTTGCGCCTACCTCAGCCGTGCTGAAGACGTAATCCTGGCGGGTCCCATCGGAACAGGGAAATCGCACATTGCCATCGGCCTGGGAGTGGAAGCTGCCCGCCGGCGCTTCCGGGTGAGTTTTACCCGGGCTGCAGAACTGGTGCGTATGCTTCTTGAAGCCCGTGATGAGCGTTTACTGGGACGGCTCCACCGGCGCCTCGAACGGGCAGACCTGCTGATTGTCGATGAGTTGGGGTTTGTGCCTTTTGACCGTGCCGGTGGGGAACTGCTGTTCAACCTGCTGTCGGAGCGGTACGAGAGACGGTCAACCTTAATCACCACTAATCTGGCCTTCAGCGAATGGGTACAGGTCTTTGGGGATGCCAAGCTCACCACAGCCCTGCTGGACCGGCTGGGGCATCACTCTCACATCCTGACCACCCGTGGCCCCTCGTACCGAAGCCGGAACAGTGCGCGGCAAGATGGCACATCCATACTGGAGTCAGGTAGAGAGGAACCGCATAAGATTGATTAAGCTGAGAGAATCCATTATACTACATCCCGGGGGTGGCTCAATAACAGAACGTTGGAGTGGCTCACTTTTAGAGCGTTGCCACCAGCCCTGACGCTTTACAACTATCATATATGATCAAGCATCTTGCTGAGCAAAGAGACTCGATCGCATTTGTATTTCCTGCTCGCCAAGAGCCACATGGTTTCTTTAGTGCGGTATTTCGTTAGACCATTAGCTTGTTTATGAGGGAACCCTTGTCCACCTTTCAGCCCTGTTGGTTGCTAAATTTGTAACTCTATGGTAAATTTAACACACGGTTAATAATCCTCTTACATCATAGAACAAAATAGCGCTACATTATAGTCTAAACATTATGCCCTGAAATATTGCTGTCATTGAAACCATCAATGATCAACTCAAGAACATCTCCCAAATTGAACATACTCGACATCGAAGCGTTGCAAATTTCAGAGGTTGTTTCAAAGTTATGTGATGGCATTAACACCACCTCCAGCTAACTCGAACATCAGTGAGTTG